>JAYEJK010000259.1:0-11575 GCA_034660535.1 Thermodesulfobacteriota bacterium
ATAATGGCAATACCGGAAAGTGATTCCTGCAAATAGGAGTTGATCTTGGCAAGCTGCGTACGGATTCTGCGGAAAGCATTTCTGGCCAATCTGCTGAACCATGCAACATTACCAAACACCAGGGGAATCAGCGCGCTCATGACCAGCGCCAGCCGCCAGTTCATCCAATATAAAACCGTTAGAATCCCCAACAGTTTGATCAGATCGTTAAAGATCGTTACAATAACCGAGGTAAACATCTCCTGCATGTTTTGGATGTCATTGGTCAACCGGGTAACAAGTTTGCCTACCGGATTCGTATTGAAAAAAGCGAGATCAAGAGAAATCAAGTGCGAAAAAAGCTGCCGGCGCATGTTGTGCATGATCCATTGCCCGGCCCACTCGAGCAATACGACCTGCAAAAATTTTGCCGAAAATTCAAGACCTACAAAGCCGATAAAAATCATGGCCATTCGGACAAGGCCATGCAATCGCTCTTCAGAGACAAGCTCCTGATTAGTAATGTACCCGTCAATACTGATCTTGATGATATACGGCAAAGCAAGGCTTGCCGCGGTAATCAAAGAAGCAAGAAGGACTGCTCCGGCTACCCACTTCCAGTAGGGCGCGACATACCTCATTATTCTACGCCAAAGGCGGATTTCCCCTACTTTGGGAAGATGGTCTTCTTCAAAATAACCGTAATTGAAACTCATAAGCCATTACCTGGATATTCATGAAGGCCTGTCACGTATTCATCGCCGTATTCGAGAGAAGTGGTCTGATGTTCAAAGATTGTTTTATAAAAATCACTGACTCTCAAAAGAATTTCATGCGGCCCCTGTGCCACAATCCTCCCCCGTTCAAAGACCACAATTTCCTTGGCATTAGCAAGCGGGGCAACCCGGTGGGACACTATGATACAGGTTTTGCCCTGCAAATATTTTGAAAGAAAATGGATGATATCGTGCTCCGTCCGGATATCAACCGCTGACAGGCCGCCATCAATGATGAGGATCGGTCTGTCGAGCAGGAGCGCCCTTGCCAACGCAATGCGTTGCCGTTGCCCGCCGGAGACGGCAACGCCCCGTTCGCCTACCCTGGTTTCATAACCGGCAGGCATGGCGATGATTTCATCATGTATGACCGCGGCCTTTGCCACCGCTTCAATCTCTTCCCTGGCCGCATCAGGCTTGCCGAAAGCGATATTGGCTGCCACCGTATCCGCGAAAAGGACAACATCTTGCGGGACATACGCGATCCGGCGCCGCACCGCTCCAAGTGATACTTTGTTGACATCCGTGCCGTCAAAATAAATGGTTTTATCTGCAATGGGGTAAAATCTGGCCAGCAAATGACAGAGGGTCGACTTCCCCGAACCTGTCCTGCCGACAATCCCCAACACTCCCGGCTTGAGCGAGAGCGACACGTTTTGCACGGCATCAACCGTTTGACCTGTGTAACGAAACGTTAAGTTTTGAATCGTTATTTCTCCCTTGGAAAGCGGCAATTCCAAAGGTTGCAGAGGCTCGCTGAGGATTGGCCGCGCCTGAAATACCGCCTGCAAGCGATCAAGGGAAGTAACGCCGCGCTGAAAAAGGTTGGCAACCCAGCCCAAGGCCATGGTAGGCCAAGTCAACATATACAGGTATGAAATAAAAGCGACAAAGTCACCGATCGATATAATGCCCTGAATCGTCAGCCGACCGCCAAAGAAAAGTACCAACCACATACTGACATTGGACAGCAAGGTCGAAACCGAAAACATTCCGCCCTGGAGCATGGCGAGCTTCAAGTTCTTCCGCACATAGTCCTTGCCCATTTTGTCGAAATGTTCGGTTTGAAAGCCTTCCAGGGTATAGGCTTTCAACAGACGGATGGAAGTGATGTTTGTCCGAGAAAATTCGGTAAGATGTGAGAATTGCTCCTGAACTCTCTTAAAGTGATGGTGCAGCCGTGCGGTGAGCAAACTTGTCAGCACCGCAAGCACCGGCAGCGGCAGGATTGCGATGACCGTTAAGCCGGGGTTTATGTATGTCATAAAAGCAAGCGTGGCAAGGGTCATAAATACGGCATCGGCAAAAGCAACAAGCCCCATCCCGGTTGCCAGTTGGACTGCCGCCATATCATTGGTGGCGAGCGCCATGATCGCTCCGGTTGTTCGTTTGTGAAAAAACATTCTGTCCAGGGTAAGCAACCGTGCAAACATACCGTTGCGCACATCTCTTTCAAGTAAACGTGAAAAACCGATAATCAAGTAACGCCAGGCAAATCGTAAACCGGCGACAACAATGGCGAGCCCGATTATAAGCAAAGTGAAATAAAATAAATTCACCCGGGATGCCGTTCCTTTTGCCAACGAGTCAATAGCATGTTTTATGACCCGGGGTATGAAAAGCTGAAAAAGATTGACTGCCGCCAGCGCCAGAAAACCAAGAATAAGACGACGACGATATTTTTTAAAAATCGGCCGCACTAAATCAAAGGTTTTTCCAAGACGTTTAAAATTTTCCCTGGTAAGTAATCTGGCGATCAAAACGTTTTTCCCGTGTGTTTTATTACAAAGAATGTTGTTCTCTTCTCTTCCCCTAGAGTTCGCTCAAAAATAACTTCACATTTTGCGGGGATGATCGTTCACGAATCGATCACGACCGGTAGAAACGAGAACAGGTTGACCGAGACAAACAGCAGCGTGAACGAGTTGAGCGTGAAAGGAAAAAGCGTGAAAGTGCCGATCGTGACAAACAGCAGCGTGAACGAGTTCAAGGAGTGGCTCAAGGATTCTGCGCTGCGACCGAATAAAATTTCCGCACATATTCTTTTACCATTCGTCGAGCGGAAAACCGGACGCCCATACTTTTTATTGCATTTTTCATGATTTTTATCCATCCGGTGGGAATGCCATTATCTGAAATCCGGTAATAGAGTGGGACTACCTGTTCTTCTAAAATCCTATAGATAGCTTCCGCATCAGCATTGGTCCGGTCTCCTTCTATTGTTTCCCCGCCAAACGCCCAGCCGTTTTTTCCATTAAAACCTTCCGGCCACCAACCGTCCAGAATACTGAGATTCGGAACCCCGTTCAATGCCGCCTTCATGCCGCTGGTCCCACTGGCTTCCATCGGCGGCAGAGGGTTGTTCAGCCACACATCGACCCCATGTACCAAGTATTGGGAAAACTGTTCGCTGTAGTCCTCTACAAAAGCTATCCTTCCAAAGTATTCAGGATCACGGGATGCATTAACGATCCTTTGGAGAATCATTTTTGCCGGGTCGTCGGCAGGATGCGCTTTACCGGCAAAGATTATCTGAATCGGTTTCCAGCGATCTTTTAACAATTTTTTCAGTCGATCGAAATTCGAAAAAATCAAATCCGCCCTTTTATAGGTGACAAATCTACGTGCAAAGCCAATGGTCAGAACAGAGGGATCGAGCATAACCCCTCCAGTGAGAACCATGGAAGGATTAATTCGGTCATTACTCCAACGCTGCCGAACACGTTCGCGTATGACAACAAGGAGTTTGTATTTCAGCCAGCAATGGGTCCGCCAAAGTTCCTCATCCGGAATCTCATCGATTAAGTCCCAGAGATGGGGATCATCATGATTTTTCAACCATTCATTGCCCAGATATTTGTTAAAGAGGAGTTCCATTTTCGGCTCAATCCAGGTGGGGACATGGACACCGTTGGTAATCGAATCGATAGGTACTCCTTTTTCAGGTTGTTCAAGAAACAGATTCCGCCACATACGGTTGGCCACTTTGCCATGTTTTTTACTGACCGCGTTTTTAAAACCTGACAGCCTGAGAGCAAAGGCTGTCATATTGAAACCGGCGGCTTGTTCATCAGGATGCATTCCCAATTTCAGAAATGTTTCACGATCAAACCCCAGTGAGGTCCAGAATGGTTGCAGGTATTTTTCGACCAGATAAAATGGGAAAATATCATGTCCGGCAGGCACTGGTGTATGGGTGGTAAATATAGTTTTCTCTCTCACTTTCTCCAGTGCTTTTTCCAATGACAAACCATCTGCGAGACGATCTCGTATCCTTTCCAGAAGGGCAAAAGCGGCATGCCCCTCATTTAAGTGCACAATTGAGTGTTTGATTCCTATTTGTTCCAATACTTCCGCTCCGCCGATACCAAGAACAATTTCCTGCCGAAGACGCAGTTCCAGATCTCCGGTATAAAGCCGGGCGGTAATACCTCTATCCCAGGGCTCATTCTCGTCAATATCAGTATCCAGTAGAAAGAGAGGAATACCTCCAACACTGACTTGCCAGACCGCAATATATATTGAAGGCTCAACAACAGGTACTTTAACAACAAGGGGTTTGCCATTATCGTCAGCTAATCTTGATATGGAAGCAGCCTCACGATTCATACGAAAACCGACACTCTCCTGCCACCCGTCCGCGCTGATCCGTTGACTGACATATCCTTCCGGATACATAAATCCAATTGCAACCAAGGGAATATTTAAGTCGCTGCATTCTTTAAGAAAATCGCCGGCCAAAAATCCAAGACCGCCGGCATAAAACGGCAGAGAATGATGCAAACCGTATTCTGCGGAAAAATAGGCGACAACAGGCTTACCTGACAAACAATCATCTTTAAGTGTTAAACATTTCTTATCTTCTATATATTTTCTGAACTGAGAAAGGACTATATCATAATGTTTTAGAAAATGAGGATCCCGGCTCGCCGCATCAAGGAACTCAAAAGGCAATTCTTTAATCATTTTATCAGGGTTATGAATACTTTCCTTCCAGATGCGCCGGTGCAAAGTCTTGAAGAGCATTCTGGCGGACGGATGCCAGCTCCACCACAAATTATCGGATATTTCTTTCAGTCCTGATATGCGATCAGGCAATATAGGAAAATTATTACTAATTATTTGCATGGGGGACTCCCTCAAAAGGTCTATACAATTAAATTAAACGATCGGAATTAAAAAGGAAGATTTCAAAAAACGGTGAATTCCTTTAATAAAGCCTCTCAAATCGTTCCCAGAAGTCCGGAAACGATTTTGCCACGCACTCTTCTCCTGTGATGGTGATTCCGGGGAATACGAGTCCTGCCACTGCAAAACACATTGCAATGCGATGATCTTTATAGGTTTCTATTTTCACCTGTTTTTCAGGACAGGCCCCGGGGCCCTGGCCGTGAATGATAAGTGAGTCGGGCAATTCCTCGACCTTTACACCCAGTTTTGATAATTCCGTTGCCACCGCGTTTATCCTGTCACATTCCTTAATGCGCAGATGGGAAATATTTTTGATAATTGTTTTTCCTTTTGCCCTGGATGCTACTATAGCCAGCGTCGGAGCTACGTCAGGACAGCTTCCCATATCCACTTCAATCCCTTTAAGTTCGGACGGACCTGAAACCGTAATCCCGCGCGACGAACTCTCTACTTTGCAACCCATCCGGGCAAGGATATCCACCAGTTTCGTATCACCCTGCAGCGATTTGACAGGCACATTGGCCACCGTGACCGTCCCGCCCGTCACAGCGGCCGAGGCCCAGAAATAGGATGCGCTCGATGCATCTCCTTCAATATAATATTCCCCGGCACTGTAAACGCCATGCGGAATCGTGAACCGGGTAAAAGTATCATCCGCTGATCCTGTAATGCCGAATGCTTCCATCACCGCCAATGTCATTTCCGCATACGGCCGTGACGGAACCATGCCTTCCACTTCCAGTTCCGCGTCTTTACGTGCATATGGCGCCACGAGCAGAAGCGAAGAAAGGTACTGGCTGCTCTTTCCTTCAGGAAGCAGTGTCTTTCCGCCGGCAAGCCCGGTTGCCCTGATCTCGAGAGGCGGACATCCTGTCCCCTTGATGCTTTTAATCACGCATCCCCAACCGACGAGTGCGTCCATCAACGGCTTTATGGGACGCTCTTCCATCCGCTTTTCGCCGGTTATTCTAAACGTCCCCGTACCCAGGGCCGCCACTGATGTGAGAAAACGGGTTGCGGTTCCGTTGTTCCCTAAGAATATCTCATCCGCGGGAGCTGAAATAAGGCCGCCCTGCCCTTTCACGATCCAGGGTCCGGAGGAATCGGTTTCGCTGCCCCCGGAAATCTCGACTCCCATCATCCTGAGGGCAGTGGAAGTGTAATGTGTGTCTTCACTTGCAAGCGGTCCATGAAGATAACTCTCACCATCGGCCAGGGCTGCGGCAATTAGCGCCCTCTGAGTAAGACTCTTTGACCCGGGCACCTCCATTCTCTTATCAACTTTTGATATCGGTTTGATTTTTTTCATAATGTCTCACGCTTCATATTTCACTTTTCACCTTCCTATCCCTTACTTCAATTCAATTTTCTCCGGTGTCTCACATCCGATAAATCTTGCCTGGCCCAAAAAATAATTATCCGTCATGCCGGCAATGAAATCACGGACAACTTCCGCGGGGTTATACGAGCTGATGTAGCCTTCATCCATCTGATCAAGAAATCTCTTGAAAATGGCCGAATCACGGCGTCCTTTTTCAATGTGATCCAGGTAACTCTCGAACAGTGCCCGGAAACAGGCCCTGATTCTATCAAATCCTTTTTTAATGGCCGGGTTAAGATAAATCCGTTCAAAATTGAACTCCTTTAATAATATCAGACTGTTGCCTATGTCAGGGCTGAAACCGACCCTGTCGTCCTTAATTCCGTTTGCGATCAGATCCTCGACCAGAGTGTACACTATGGTTCCGTTTGTACTTCCTAAAATTTTACGGCATTGGTCTGGAATGTCGTTCCGGCTGATCAGATGCAGTTCAATGGCATCTTCAATGTCCCTTCCAACGTAACTGACCGAGTCGGCAAGCCGGACGACACAGCCCTCAAGTGTCATTGGAATCAGTTCAATTTCAGGATCCTTTGCCTTCCGTGCAATATCACGGTCAAGATCGGAAAATGTCTTCCCCCTCCCGGGTTTTAAGAGGACATTTTTATCCTCACCGTCATGACACAAAATGCCGTCCAGGGTCTGGATCGTAAGATTACAGCCCTTGCCTTGCTTCTCGATTAGATCAAGAAACCGTACACTCTGTATGTTGTGCTGAAAAGAAGCAAGCCCTTGTTCAACGCAAAGTTCAGAGAGCATCCGTTCACCGTCATGGCCGAAAGGCGGATGGCCGATATCGTGCCCGATCGCAATTGCCTCAAGCAGATCCTCGTTCAGACCGAGAAAGCGGCCCACGGTCCTGGCAATCTTGGAAACCAGTTGCACATGAAGAACCCGATGGGTTATATGATCATTATCCACCAGGGAAAAGACCTGGGTCTTATCAATGTAGCGCGTGTAGGCCCGCGAATGAAGGATTCGGTCTCCGTCCAGCGCATAGGTCTGACGGTGGCCTTCGATTTCTTCCCGGTTCCTGCGTATTCCGTCCCTGCTGAACGAGGCCAGGGGCGAGAGATTATTTCGCTCCCTTGTATTGAGTATATCTCTTACCCGGAGTAATTCCGGATTACCAGGTGTATTTTTTTTCATATAATCCATAATGGTGTTTTAAAAAGTCCGTAGCCTGTTCCGACAAATTTATTTTTCAAGTCGTAAAACTTACCAAAGCATAACCTACTTTTCGTATTTTTTCCTTGCCGTCAACCAAAATTTTGATGACAATTGGAAAATAAAAGCGCAAGGCTGATTGCAGGAGTTTAAAAAATCTTTCCTTTGTAAGCGCTTACACAAAAAGTAACCGTTCAGAGGGGTACTGAACAGAGTCCAGGACCTTTAAAAATTTCCAGTTTATCTGGGTTAGATATTATTTATGGAGGGAATAAAATGAAGATTGATATCACATATTGCGCAAGATGAAACTACCTGCCCAGAGCTTCCAGGTTGGGAGACGAAATCAAGAAACAGTTTGGCGCAGAAGTGGAATATATCGCGGGTTCAGGGGGCGTCCTGGTCGTAAACGTAGATGGCAGGGAGATCTTTTCAAAAGCCAAGGCGGGACGTTTCCCAAAAGCGGACGAACTAATTAAATTGATTAATGCCATATGAAAAAACCTGCCTGAACATCGGCTTCCCTGCAACTTTTAAACGACAAGGGAAGCGCCGCCAAGGTATGGGAACTTTCGGGCAAAACCACCTTCCGTGTGGGGCGCGGCTCTGCCAATGATATTACACTCGCCTATTCCTGGGTGTCCCGCCAACACGCCATGATCCAGATAGAAGAGAACGGAACCCATAATGTAATCAATCCAGGCAGCGCAAACGGCACCTTTGTCAACGGCAAACAAATCTTCACTCCGACCAGGCTTCGAAACGGTGATCTGCTTGGAATCGGCAAAACCAAGCTGGTCTTTTTTCAAGATGAGGTCGAAGTAGCCGAAAAAACCGATGATCTGGACGACTTGGATGAAATGACGGTCGCATTCCTCCAGAAAGAGATCGTTACGATCCTGATATGTGATATCAGGAACTTCACACGGCTATCCGAGGAAATCGGCGATCATATGATCTCAAAGCTGTTGACCTACTGGACCAACATGGCAGGCGATCTGGTTCGGAAGCATGACGTCATTGTGGACAAATTCATAGGTGATGCCGTAATGGCCATGTGGACCGGCGGCCCGAATCTCCGTTATAATATCCGCCAGGCGCTCAAGACCGCCCTTGACATTGAGAACTTCACCCGAGAAATAAACCGCAAGGTCAAGCAAATCCCCTGGGAACTCCGAATCGGGGCTGCCATTAACACCGGCGAGGCAGTGGTTGGAAACATCGGCGTTGACGGACAGCGTGATTTCACAGTTGTTGGAGACACGGTGAACGTGGCCTTCCGGCTTGAGGACATGACCACACAATTTGATCTGGATATTCTTGTGGGCAGTGAAGCTGCCTCCCATCTTAAAAACATTGGAGATTATTTCATCGAAAAAAAGATGTTTCTCAAGGGTAAGGAGACAGGCATAAAGGCATTTGGATGCTCATTTAAAGAACTTCAAAAGTATCTGGCGTGATGGAGGACATTATACGACCCTCAAACCCTTTATAACATGTCACACCCAAAATCAGTGATCAGGAATACGTTACCCGTTTTGTGAGCCGTATGCAGACCAGGATAAATTTCCTGACCGATGTTCGGGGGAAAATCTGCTTCACGCGGACTTTGTTAATCCGTTGCTCCAGATCCGCATTGCGCTTGATGAATTCCTTAAACGCGATCCGGTTGCAGGTGACTTCTCCTGAACAAAAACGGATCTCAAAAAGCTGAAGGCGGGAAAAAAGGGTGAAATATAAGGCGAAGAGTGAAGGGGGCGGTTAACAATACTTCCAATGCCTGAAAGGTTCATGCCAACCCCTCCAAAGTCCGATTAATCCACCCAAGAAGAAATTTCTTTTGGCTTGGATCACGTTTACAAATCTCCGCATAACGCGTCATTTTTGCTAATGCGTATTTCGCGACAAAGATCTCTTCATCCGCGTGGTTGAGTTTGTCCAACGATTTCGGGCCAATGATGCCATCCGGCGTTGCATCCACGACAAGTTGTGCGAGTTTTGATGCGGTACGAACGCCGGCGTTAACCGCGAAATCGAACAGAGTCTCAGCGATGCGCCGGCGGGTGATCTTATCACCTTTCACCTTGTCCCAAAAGTTCTCCTTGTAAAACTCACGCACCATGTGAGTCAGTTGAGGATTTTCCATATCGTCCCGGTCGATCAGATTCCATCCACCCCAATCAGGATAAAAATTACGGGCGATGCCTGCGTAAGTCTGACCGCCTCGGTCTCCTGAAACTTGGTGAAGGACATAACCGCCTTCATTTTGAATCATCTTTTCAAATGCTTGTTCAAACTCGCCCATTTCTGCTCCTTTTTGAATTTGATGAAGCGATTATTTGTACTGCTAATGTGAAAATGAGCAGTCGCCAAAAAGGCTGTCTAAAAATAATAACTCTTCAGAATTACAAAAAAACGGTTATGAAAAAAGCGGCATTAATCTTGCGGTCTGCTCAACTGCTTGGGCCAAATCCTATTCATAACTGGGCTGATGTGTGTTGAAAGTTTGCAGGCTTTATTGCCTTCAGTGCGTTATACTCTTTACTTTTTGTTTTATATAGATCCCACCGTAATTGAAGGTTTATCCAGAAATCCTCTGACATGCTGAAAAACTTGGCAAGTCGCAAGGCAGTGCTTGGAGTTATCCCCCCTTTTTTTGTTCACAATTTCATTAACACGCTGATAGGGAACATGAATGGAATAGGCTGGTTCTCTCTGTGTAATACCCATAGGGATTAAGAATTCCTTAAGAAGCATCTCGCCTGGATGGGTTGGCTCTCTATGACTTGGTCATTCTAACCATTTTCTTTCCTCTTTATTCAATGATAATCCGTAATTTCAACTTGATGAGGACCATTCGTTGTCCATTTGAAACAAATTCGATACTGATCATTTATGCGAATGCTGTTTTCTCCAATTCTATCCCCTGACAACGTTTCAAAATTGTTGCCGGGTGGAACTCTAAGCTCTTCCAAAAACCGGACAGCGTGCTTGATTTAAGGTCACCGGACAACACTGGGCATTTATTTCTTCTTTTCTTTTTTCAATTTTCGTTTTTCCTTTGGATTAAGCTGGGCCTTTTTCTGTTGTTCCTTTTTGCCTTTGTCTTTTTTTCCCTTTTCACCCATATCTGTTTCTCCTTGTTTGAAAGTGAATTGTGCTTGACTGTAGCGGCGAAACCTGCTCACCTGCGGCGGTTACATAGATGGCCTGCTTGACCACGAGGAACTTCAGTAAACCAAGGAACAACAAAAGTGCCCCGGCTTCCAGCCGTCAGAGTGAAGCAGGTGTTTATGCGCAGACTATTCCTTTGGAATGGATTCGGGGACATTCCATTTGTAAATCAGTAAAATGCCCACTCCGGTTACAACACTCTTTTTCTATAGCCAATATCCCAGCACAATACAATATTTTTAATGTGCTCAGTGGCACATCCTTTTGAGTTACTTATTTACAAATGTCCCGCTTTACTTCGCTTTATTTTTACTTTTACTTTTGCGCCCTTCCCACATGTTCCGCTAGAAGGTTTGGTTAGGTGCCGGATTTTTTTAATGAGAATGAACAACTTTAGTTAAGGTGTCTGCTATCCATTTATTAAGACTCTTCCCATCGTGAGCGGCGGCAGAGGCTATTTCACCATGTATGCCGGGGGGGACGCGCAAGGTCAACTTGCCGGAGTAAGGCTTGTCAGGGCAATAGCCCTCTTTTTTGCAGTCGGCGAGATAATGGTCAATGGCGTTGTGAAAATCGTTGGTGAGCTGTTCAACAGTTTCGCCCTCAAAAGTGATACTGTCTTTTATCCCAAGCACCTTGCCCCAAAATATACTGTCCCGTCCATCAAAGTTGATTTTTGCAAGATACCCTTTATAGGTCATGCTATTCATGGTGTCACCTCCAAGTCTATTAACCAGTCACGAATTTTTTCAACCATATATTTTTTTGCTTCTTTCCCAGGGTGCGGCCTGTGGGCGTACTCTCTTGTTCCGGAAATTTCTAAGACCACCCGTGACCCATCACCCTCTCTGACTTCTCCGCCAAGCGCCTTGACCAGGGATTCAATGTCCGCGAATTTGATATTTGC
>JAYEJK010000260.1:0-11538 GCA_034660535.1 Thermodesulfobacteriota bacterium
AACAGCGCGTTTTAAACCATCAAGAGCATCCTTTTTGGTTCTCCCACAGGAAGCCACATCCAATTCTACGCACAAAGAGGCATATTGACTACCTTCTTTTTTGATAAAACAGGTTACTTCCATTTTTTCCTCCTTCAATTGGACTGAGCTGTTAAGGTCATGAGTCTATGAACTCACGAGCTAAAGAGTTTATCAACTTACTTCAATATAATAAAACCAACTGGTAATTGATTTAGTGCCTTAGTGGTAATTTTCTTGTTTTTTGTGGCAGAAAAACTCTGAAGTTATATGTGACGCCCGCGGTGCCACATGTTTTAAGGCACTTATCCAGGACCTTTTAAAATTTCCAGTTTATCTGGGTTAGGATATAGTTAGTGCCCAAACGAAAACTAGAAAATTTTTTCAAGTTCAAGGAAGGCACAAATTTTAACCACAGGAATACATGGAGTATTTCGAGGATTAAAATTTAAGCCTGATGCAGAAATTGGGAGAATTAGCAGTTTTCGTTCAGGCACTAGTTAAATTTTCAATTGGTGACTTTGTCCATGCCGGGTCGGAAATGTCAACTGTGGTCATTTCGGTGCCAGGCTCAATATGACTCTCAACTGATTTTCTACTGCTACTTTAATTAAATTTTTCAAATTGTCAGCAGCTTGTGGTCGAATAATAACCTGCGCCATAACTATTCACCTCCATCATACTCTATAAGGCTATCAACCCATAGCAATTACAGGCACCGAAATAAACTCCCTGGGAACTAACGTATCTTCCTTTCGCATCATTTCCCCTATTTTTTCGGCCCATTTCCCTGGGATATATTGCTCTCCACATTGATGGCATTGGTTTAAATGAATACCTTTGAAAATTATCAGACTGCCGTCCTTTTTTGTCATTCTAACAGAGCCGAGTGTTTGAATGACCTCGCCCCCACACTCAAAACACCTCATTTAATTGAACATAGAAATCCTGGCCCTTTGGGCCAGGTCAGAGACAATTGGCTTTGCCATAAAATCGTTATCATTTGAAACACCCAAAAGCATATTTTGTCATTGCGACCGTATAAGTAGCTCACAATAATAGGTTTTGGGTATTCTTGAAGTTTTTGTCACAGTAATAAAACCCAAACGATAATGCAATCTGAATGCAATCTGGGGTAGATCTGTGCAATCTGGGGTCTGTGCAATCGTGCAATCTGGTGCAATCTGGGGTAGGACCACGATAACCCTTTGATATACTTACCGAACACCTTATTGCATGTTATGTAAGTACTTGATATTACTAGGCCACATAATCCATTTTGGTAAATATTCGGGTACGTATGGAAAACTTTAAAAAACCAAGGAATGTAAATGTTTGGCAGTGCTTCATATGCACGCGATCAGGCTGGAGAACTATAGTTGGCTATGTGAACCAGCCTGATCGTGTGCAGATGGAGTGCTGCCGAATATTTACCAAATTGGCATTACCAGCTTCTGCAAAGGTGAAAAAGACCCCTTTTTTACAATCGTTATTGCATCTATGTAATGGATATCGGCAAAGGTTCGAAGATAATTCAACCGGAAATCATCATTGAAAGTATTGTCAAAATTATGGTTTACAAACACAATATTGGAATCCGGTCTCTCACATAAAATTTTGTAAGCCACCGGTGCGATATGATCTATTTCATTATACATACTGATAAATATTATGATGTTCATCAGTTGCTATTCTCCGCGTTTTTCGGTAATAATTCCGTCTTCCAGCCGATATACGATATCAGCGATCTCCATCAGAGCCGGTTGATGTGAAATTGCCAATATTGCAATTCGGTTGCCCAGCTCTTTTATAACAGCGCATATCTCTTGCTCTGTGCCGGGATCAAGGGCGGTCGTCGCCTCATCAAGAATCAGCAGTGCGGGATTTCGTATCAGCGCCAGGGCGATGGCAATGCGTTGTCGTTGTCCACCGGACAATTTTGCGCCTGATTCACCTACTATAGTTCCCATGGCGTTCGGAAGATTTACGACGAAATCCCATATCCCGGCCAGTTGCAGCGCCTGTTTGACGTCCTTTTCGGAGAAGCCGGATTCTCCCAATGTTACGTTGGTCAATATGCTTTCATGAAACAGTATCGTTTCCTGGGGCACATATCCTATAAGATGCCGCCACTTTTGAAGGTCAATATCGTCAAGTCTTGACCCATCAATCAGAATACGGCCGGATTGCGGTTTTGCCAAGCCGATTATCAAATCAGCAATGGTTGTCTTTCCGGCTCCGGACGGCCCGATTAAGGCGGTAACCCCCCTGGCGGGTATGGTTAAGGAGACTTCTTTTAATATTTCTTTCTCCTCATAACCAAGGCATACACTGTCGAAAATGATATTCCGTTTGAGTTGCGGCGTCTCGCTACCAAAATTCTCCTCTTTTTCTCTGCGCGCCTCGATAATTGTGTTTTGGATTGACGCATAGGCGCTTTGAGCATACGCAACCTTCTGAAAATTCGTCTGGAGTTTGCTAATGTAATAGACTGTCCGCCAAAAAAGAAATGCAAGCACCAGCAAAGCGGAAATATCTATCTGCCACAATTGGCCGGCAAAATAAAAGCCGATAGCAAGGGCCGCGATCTGGATGGGTTCCTGGAAAGCCCGCAGTCCTTCCTTGCTGAATACCTCTTTCCTCCGGGCCAGGTTTAATTCCAGAATTTCCTTTTCCAGTAATGGTTCCAATCTATTTTCACATGCCATGGATTTAAGCGTTTTTATCCCGTGCAGCCGGTCAATCAAATGTGATGAAATGGCCTTTAATAGACGAGTTTGCGCCAGGCCCGCATTATGGGCCAGGGAGACAAAAGCATTGAGAGCCACCCACATGCCGAGACCGACTCCTAAAGAGGCCACTGTCACCTTCCAGGAAACGCAGAAGGCGATGGACAGGTACACGGTGATCTGGATCGTGTTTGCGATGATTCGGCAGGCCATGGCATAACCTTTTGATGCGCGTACGGCCTCGGTTGCCAGAGCATTAGTGAATTTGCCGACAGGATGGTTGATAAAATAACCCCATCGGGCTCTTATCAAATTGTGAATAAGGGAAAGACGAAGGTCTGTCATTACATGGGCGGTTGCGTACCCGATTTGTTTTGATGCCTGTAATATTAAAGCTGTTTTCACAATAGTAAAAACGACGATAACAGAAAGCAGGATCCCCAGTGTAGGCTTGAGACCTGCTCCTGCCAAGACGCTCTCAATGGCCCTGGTGATGGAATTGCTATTGGCGGCCCCATCATTTGAAATCAGTCCGAGCAGGGGGAGGAATGCTGAAACGCCGACTCCTTCAGCAAGACTTGCGAAGAGAAGACAGAGCAATACAAATGCCGTATGACCGGGATACTTTAAAAAAAATGTCTTTAGCAGACGTAGTGTATCAAACGAATTGGCCATTGACAGCCGACTCCGGATCCAGAAGGTAATGTAATGTGACAAGGGTATCGGCACATTTTGAGATGTGAATGAATAGCTTTATTACAGCTTGACAACCAGGAAATTCAAATGATAATCTTGTCGCTTTGCGCCACCCATGATTTTTTACGAGTGCATCAAGAATGGAAAACCAGAAGATATCCACGAACAGACTTTCATTGACAACCGGTTTTGTCGCTCTTGGCATTGTATTGGCCGTTTTTTTTGGTGATGAGACCGTAATGGAGACTCTTTCCGCGGAAGATGGACTGATTGAAAATATCAGTGCCGGTCTCTGGTTCATCGGTTTTATGATCTGCATTGTACGATTATTAGGCAAGCATTCGAACAGATACAGACTGTTTTTATTGTTCTGGGCGTTATTTTGTTTTTTTTGCCTGGGCGAAGAGACAAGTTGGTTCCAACGGTTTATTCATTATTCTTCTCCTTCCTGCATTGAGAATATTAATGCACAGGATGAATTTAATTTACATAATATAGATTTTTTTCAAGGCGGGAATTGGGTAACCGGTGACTCCGGCTCATCCGCAAAAATTAATCTGAAGTTGTTTTTAAGCTCGCAGAATTTATTTCGATTTGGCTACCTTATCTACTTCTTGTTTATTCCAATTTTACTATATATGGGAAGGTTAAGAACTATTGAAAAGAAATTGAATTATCCATGTCCGAATGTGTGTTTCGTGTTATCGACTTGGTCGGTTCTAATAATTTCTTTCGTTTTTGTGTTTTTCAATAGAGAGATAAAATCATCGCTCGCGGAAACCAGGGAAATGTTGTACGCCCTGTTTATCCTGTTATATATTTATACGCATTTGAAGGGACGTAACTGATCAGGATCGTAATATAAACACCTTCCTATCGTTTCCCACATCATTTTCCAGCCTTGTTTTTGTTTGTTCAGGTTGATCCAGGTCGGTAATAAGTATTGCTCCTTTACCTAGTTTTTCAATCTTGTTGATCGGGAGTATCGGCAACCCGTAAAAGGATGCCTGATCCGGTTTGTCGCTGATCACCCCGATCAGTTCAAGTGGAGTCTCCTGCAGAAACAGATAAGTAAGCTCAGCCACCTCTCCGGTTCCGTACAAGATCACACTCGAGATTCCTTTTGAAACTATATGTTCCAACTGGGAGCGGATTAATACTTTCATGTTGGAATAGAATCGCAGAGAGTATTTCATATACTCCAGAGTCAGGCGGGATTTTTCGGTGAAACCTTTTGGTGTGAGGAGGTATCGAGCTCGGCTAGGCGGGAGAGTTGTTATTTTGAAGTATCCCTTTTTCAACAACCGTTTCATGAACTGGTTGACCAATCCAAGAGATATGCTCAACCGTTTGGAAAGTTCTCGTTGGCTTACCTGATTGTCAGCCTCGATTTCCTTAAGGATATGTAAAGTCGTGAGAGATTTTTTTTCCATATTCATGTTCAAATTTTGAACATGAATACTTAAAAACGCAAGTTCTGTCAATTAAAAAATCTGATTCAGGGGATCTGTCATTATCCTGAGTCCGTGACGAAAAGCTGTCTATTATTAGAGCAACATACTTGAATTACGTTATTAATTACAATCTTGGCACTATTTTTTAATTTCACCTTACTTTTCGCCCTTTGGGGCGCCCACCCGTACCGCATCTGAAAGCGCTAAAGCCGGGCAGCATAGGCAACTATAGCTGCCCGGCTTAATCACTTCCAGCTGCGCCACAGGTGAACGCTCACGGATTCAGGATTATGTTATATGGGAATGGGAAAGATTTTTCGCTTCAGGGAATTGTTTTACGGGGTATTTGGTGCTATAACAAGGCCTTGATCATTTTTACGAGTGCATCAGGCCTGTTTTTGAGCGGACTATGAAAAAGATATTTCACATAATTTCCTCTCTTTCAACCGGCGGAGCGGAGATGATGCTCTACAAATTGCTCAGCCGGATGGATTCCGCGGTTTTTGTTCCAGAGGTTGTTTCCCTGACCGACATTGGTTCGGTGGGCAGGCGGATTCTTGATCTGGAGGTTCGTGTGCGGTGCCTTGGTATGTCCAGGGGATCTCTGAGTCCGACAAAGCTCTTTAAACTTGTTCAATGGCTGCGTATCGGCCGGCCTGGACTTATCCAGACCTGGATGTACCACGCTGATCTGATCGGATCAATCGCAACATTTGGTGCCGGTCATATCCCCGTGGTCTGGAATATCCGGCAGACAAATCTCTCACCGGAATTCAACAAGCGGTCCACTATCCGGACGGCCGGGCTGTGTGCAAGGTTCTCCCACCGGCTGCCGTCCCGGATTATCTGCAATTCGCATGTCTCATGCGCGGCCCATGTCGACTTCGGTTATGATAAAAACAAAATGATCGTGATTCCAAATGGATTTGATCTTGATTTTTTCAAGCCTGATCCAGCCATGCGGAATTCCGTGCGAAAAGAGCTTGGATTGCCTGACCACGCCCTTTTGATCGGCCTGGTAGCTAGATTTGATCCCCAGAAGGACCATCACAATTTTATCCGGGCCGCCTCTATTTTGTCCGACGTCCGGCCGGATGTTCATTTCGTTCTTTGCGGCAAGCACATAACAAAAGAAAATTCTCTGTTAGCCGGTTGGATAAGTAATAAAGGCCTTAATAATAAATGTTCTCTTCTGGGTGAGCGGCATGATATTCCAAAGATAAATTCAGCGCTTGATATTGCGTGCTCCGCATCAATAGGAGAAGGGTTTCCGAACGTGGTAGGTGAGGCAATGGCATGTGGCGTTCCATGTGCGGTTACGGATGTCGGCGATTCGGCGCTTATTGTCGGTGATACGGGCAGGGTGGCGCCTGCGGAGGATCACAGGGCGCTTGCCTCAGCATTGGCGGAACTGGTTGACATGGGACCCGAAGAACGGGCGCGCCTCGGGAAAAGGGCGCGGTCCCGGATTGAAGAGCATTTCAGCCTGTCTGCCGTTGCAGCAAAATATGAGAGTCTATATCAGGAGTTAGCATTTTAAGGAGATTGAACCCTTGTGCGGTCTTTGCGGTTATCTGGCCTTGATTAATCAGACACCATCCGAGGAGCTTGAAGCCGCGGTTTTACGGATGACCCGGACCCTGCGTCACAGGGGGCCGGATGATTCCGGCATTTGGGTGGATGCTGAATCAGGGATCGCGTTTGGGCATCGCCGTCTTTCGGTAATTGACCTTTCAGCAGCAGGGAAACAGCCAATGCACTCCGCCTGCGGCCGGTATGTTATTGTTTATAATGGGGAGGTCTATAATCATCAGGATCTGGGCAGGGAACTTGCAGATGCCGGGGCCGTGTTTAAGGGACATTCGGATACTGAGATCATTCTTGCAGCCATTTCCAGATGGGGTCTTCCTGCTGCCGTGCAGCGGTTTAACGGCATGTTTGCGTTTTCAGTCTGGGACAGAAAGGAACGGGTTCTATGGCTGGCACGTGACAGGATGGGAGAAAAACCGTTATATTACGGTGAGATGAACGGTATTTTTCTTTTTGGTTCAGAACTGAAACCGTTGCGTGCTCATCCGTTGTTTTGTGGGGAAATAAATCGCGGCGCACTGGCCCTTCTTATGCGTCACAACTGCATTCCTGCGCCTTATTCCATTTTCAGCGGCATCAGCAAATTGCTCCCTGGAACTATTCTGTCAGTACGCGTTTCCAGGTCAGGTTTTGAAACATCAGTCTCCACGTACTGGTCACTCAAGGAAGCAGCAGAGTCCGGTGTGCGGAAATGTCAGGGGATTAGTGAAGAGGAGGCAATCCCGCGCCTTGAGTCTCTTCTGCTTGATGCGATCAGGATGCGGATGACGGCTGATGTGCCTGTGGGGGCTTTTCTGTCCGGGGGGGTTGATTCTTCCACTGTGGTCGCCCTGATGCAGACCATAAGTTCACGCCCGGTCAGGACATTTACTATCGGATACAGCGAGGCCGATTATGACGAGGCAAAAGAGGCAAAGCAGGTTGCTTCTCATCTGGGGACCGAACATACTGAACTCTATGTTACTCCCGCCGAGGCCATGGCCGTAATTCCCCGTCTGCCGGCCCTGTATGATGAGCCGTTTTCAGATTCGTCCCAGATTCCGACTTTTCTGGTGTCGCAACTTACCAGGAAACAGGTGACAGTGAGCCTGTCAGGGGATGGAGGAGATGAGCTGTTCGGCGGATATAACCGGCATGTATGGTGTCAGAAGATCTGGAACAGAATCAGCGCATGTCCTGAAGGTCTGCGAAAGGTCTTGTCCGGAGGGATAAGCGGCATCTCAGCCGGCAAGTGGGAATCCATTGCAGGTATAATGCAACCGTTTCTTCCTGCGCGTCTCAGGCAGCGTGATCCTGTTGGAAAGCTGCAGAAGATCGGGGACATTTTAACAGCCGAAACATTGACCGAGGTGTATCATATCCTCACGTCTCACTGGCAGGAACCCGGATCAGTGGTTATTGGCACGAAGGAACCCTTGACCCTTGTGACCGATCCCGGCCGGCACGCGGATGTAGCTGATTTTGTCAATCTCATGATGTATCTTGACATGATGACCTATCTTCCAGATGACATTCTGGTAAAGATGGACAGGGCCAGCATGGGGGTCGGTCTTGAAGCGCGGATACCAATGCTGGACCACAGGCTGGTGGAATTTGCCTGGCAGGTTCCCCTGTCTATGAAGATTCATAACGGGCAGGGCAAATGGATTCTGCGGCAGGTCTTATACCGTCATGTTCCCAAGGAAATGATAGAACGGCCCAAGATGGGTTTTGCAATACCGATTGATGTCTGGCTCCGTGGACCGCTTAAGGAGTGGGCTGAGGATCTGCTTGATCCTAAGAAATTACGTGAACAAGGTTTTTTTAACGAATGCGCGGTTCGCGAAAAGTGGGAAGAACATCTTTCCGGACATCATAACCGGCATCATCACCTCTGGGATGTGCTGATGTTCCAGGCATGGCTTGTACAATCAGGAATTACGAATTAGGAATTACGAATGTTATGGAAAAGAGTATCCAATAATCCGGCTATATGGGTAATCGTCCTGGGGTTTGTGATCAGGCTCTATTCCTTTTATCATTCCTATCTATTCAATCCGGACGGAATCAAGTACATCCAGCAGGCAAAGGCCCTTAATTTCGGGTTGTATGATGTATTGACCGCCTGTTACGGCCACCTGAACAGCCTTGCCTTTTTTATTCTGGCCGCTTTTAAAATAACAGGAGACTGGGTTGTAGCCGGCAAGGCGGTATCGATATTTTTCGGCACCGCTGTCATGATTCCGCTATACCTGCTGCTCAGACGATTCCTGGACAAATCCTTTGCATGCTGTTGCCTGCTTGTTTTTGCGGTCCACCCGATTTTTGTGGAACTCGGTTCAGACATTCTACGGGGACCGGTTTTCTGGTTCTTTCTTACTCTTGGTCTGTACTTTTTTACCTGCCATGATCAAAAGAGGTATTTTCTTTTTCTCTCATTGAGTTGCGCTACCTTTCTGATGGCGCTTACAGCCAGGTTTGAGGCAATAATATTTATCTTTATTTCGCCCTGTTTTCTACTGTTTGCTGAAAAGGAATATAAGTGGCGTAAGATATCGGCCTTTGTTTCGCCCTTATTACTGATATTACTGGTCGCCCTTGTATTTTTTTCATCGTATTTCCGAGAAATCGGCACAATTTTTTATCCGCAAGAGATTATCGAGCGGTTGATGTCTGCCATGAGGAGATATAATGAGTTGCAAGGCAGTCTGACCGTGCTAAAAGATCAGGACCCGGCCGGCTTGAGCCCTTTTTTTCTGTCCGAGGTGCGAAGCCTGCTCTGGTGGCTTGCATTCGGGGTCCTGTTGGTGGAACTTGCGCGCACCTTTTTTGAACCCTTTTTTCTCATATTCCTGCTCGGCATCCCCGGCATTAAAAAAAGGCTCAAGCAAGATAAAAATTTGTTCTATCTGGTGCTGCTTGCCCTATCCGCCTTTGTCATGCTCTATGTTCAGGTGCTGTACAACTGGATCATGACAAAGAGGTTTATCGCCCTGTTTCTCTTCCCATCTTTTGTCTTTATCGGGTTTGGCCTGGAAAGGATTGTCCGGTTCTTGAAAAATCGATTTAACATGAAACAGACGTTGGCATATGGCGCGGTCTGTCTGTTGATTTTTGTTACGGCCCTGCCCAAGAACCTGGAGCCAAACCGGGAGGATAAGCTGGTGTTTAAGGAAATAGGGGAATTTGTTGCAGCCCGTGAGGGAAACAGCAATGAGATTTTGATTGCAGGCTCATTTAAAAGGGTTAATTTTATCCATTTTTATTCCAACCTCAACTACCGGGGTGCCCCATGTTTTGATGAGGATGAATACTGGATAGACGAAAAGAGTCCGGTGGATCTTAAGTTTTTAAGGGAGAACAATTTTCATTATTTTGTGTGGGATGAAATGCACAGGTCTGCTGCTGAACTTGAAATGCTTAAGGGGGAAGGTGGACAGGGTCTCACCGAAGTCGGTGAGTGGCAGGCCCGCAAACTTGGCAGACTCATTGTCTTCAGGATTGAATAATTAATCAGGTAGTTAGGTGGAAGGTAGAAGGTCGAGGTTTGTCCCTAAAAGCCTTCTACCTTCAGCCTATCCACCTGAGTAGTTACGGAAAGTTGAACCATGGAATCCGTTGTTCTTGTGACCGGCGCTGCCGGATTCATAGGCCTTCATATGTGCCGCCGCCTGAAGGATCGCGGCATAAGAGTCAGGGCTTTACTGCGCACCGTTTCTTCCGGGCCCTGGGATGAATCCGCACTTTGCAGGCTGGGTCAGGACCCTCTTCCTCAGGGGCTCATGGACGGAGTTGATACGGTCTTTCATCTTGCCGGGGTTGCGCATTCTTTCAAGCCCACAAAAGAGATGGAACATATTTATTGGAGTGTGAACCTTGAAGCCACGCAATCGCTTCTTTCAATGGCCCGTGCAGCAGGAGTGAGTAGGTTCATCTTTTTCAGCAGCATAAAGGCAATGGCGGACCCGGGCGACAGGTGCGTTGATGAAAAGTGGAACGTGATTCCTGATGATGTTTATGGCCGCTCCAAACGGGAGGCGGAACAATGGGTTTCCTCTGCCGGTGAATCCGGTCGGATGCATGTTTGCAACTTGAGGCCCGTTCTGGTATATGGCCCCGGCGTAAAGGGCAATCTTTTGCGTATGATGAAAGCAATTGACAACAACAGGTTTCCCCCTGTGCCGGAGACCGGCAATAGGCGGTCTCTGGTCCATGTTGAAGATTTGATCCAGGCGGCGTTTCTTGCCGCGGAAAACGAAAATGCAGATAAAAGGACATATATAGTGACTGACGCCAGGGATTATTCAACTCACGAACTTTATCAGTATATGTGCACGGCGCTTGGAAAACGAGCGCCGCAATGGACAGTGCCTGCGGGAATTTTTCGGCTTGCCGGACATGCGGGTGATCTGGCCGGCCGGATTCTTGGCAGGCCGTTTCCCATGAATACGGAGGCCGTGGACCGTCTGCTCGGTTCGGCCTGTTATTCCTGCGACAGGATCCGGGAAGAACTCGGCTACACTCCTGCGCGGGATTTTTTATCAGCGATTGGTGAGATGGTGCAATGGTACCGCAAGCCTGTTATTGAAAAAAACAGTCGAGGTGATGTGGGCCCAGATCGGTAATCTCCATGTTGTGCCCGCCCCAGTAATGATCGGCAAACAGCTTGGCCAGCTCTTCGCTTGTTCCCTGAAAACGGACGTTCAGGGTCAGGAGGCCGCCGCTTTTATTCCAGCCTTCTTTTGTCAAAGACGTAACCCGGCTCATGGAGTCCATAGTCTGGGAAATGAGGCGGAATCCGGCGAAATTTTCGACTCCGCTGATCTGCTTTTGACTTTTAAACTGCCCCACCAACCTTCAAATCACCTTGAAATACCGTTTTAAACCAGCTAACCCAGATAAACTGGAAATTTTTAAAGGTCCTGGATAAGTGCCTTAAAACATATGGCACCACAGGCGTCACATATAACTTCGGAGTTTTTCTGCCACAAAAAACAAGAAAATTACCACTAAGGCACTAAAAGTTAATTGTAAACAAGCTACCCGCACAGGTCGAAAATTTGAGCCAATCT
>JAYEJK010000261.1:0-2912 GCA_034660535.1 Thermodesulfobacteriota bacterium
CTTATCTCAAGGAGTCCCTGCATGGCCGTTTCTGATTCTTTCTGCCGGTCGGCTTCTCTCGGCAGAGTGATGTTGCGAAGCATCGTCCGGGTAAAGCCTTTCCTGATCAACGATCCATCCGCCTCTGAATAATCGTTTAAAACCTGGTCCGGGCCGGTGACCTCACCTCGAAGAAAACGGGCGCCAAGACGCATCCCATCCTTGATTTTTTCTTCAGAATCAAACTCATCCCCCGCTGATTCAGCGTCCATCACGGCCAGTCTCTCCATGACCTTTTCCAAAGTACTCTTTATTTCCGCCATATTTTTTTAAACCTTACTTGTGGTTTTTGTAAATCCACCCACTTTCGTAATCCGAAAATTTACCGAAAATTTAACCTGAATCCGGGCTGTAAAACAACATTTTTATTTCTCATAACATAATTCAGGAAAAGGCGCCCAGAAGTTGGTTGTAATATTAAGGATCTTGGGCTAAATTTCCACCCAAAGAGACCATTTTCCGATCATTGCGAGGAGCGTGGCGACAAAGCAATCTCTTGAAAAGAACAGGATTGCTTCGTTGTTCGTTCCTCAATCCTCCTCGCAATGACCAGTCGGAACGGAACCAGGGGGGTTCGTTCAGACACTAATTAACACTCCATAACGATTCAGGATACCTATATGCGCGTTGCAATGTATTACAACAACCGGGATGTACGTCTTGAAAAGGCGCCCACCCCCTCTATCAGGCCCGGCGAACTGCTCATGAAAATTCATTCGAGCGGTATCTGCGGCAGCGACCTCATGGAGTGGTACCGCATTCACAAGGCCCCGCTGATTCTGGGTCACGAGACAGCGGGCGAGGTAGTTGAGGTCGGACAGGGGGTTGAATCGTTTAAAAAGGGAGACCGAATCGTTGCCACTCATCATGTTCCCTGTTTCAACTGTCATTACTGCCGGACGGACCACGAAACAATATGCGACACACTGCTCGGACGGACCAGATTTGAGCCGGGCGGATTCTGCGAATACACAAGGCTTCATGCCATAAACGTCCGTTCCGGAACATGGAAACTCCCGGATGATGTAAGTTATGACGCAGGAACCTTTGTTGAACCATTAGGATGCGTGTTGCGGGGACAGTCCAGGGCCGGATTGAGACCCGGTGCAACTATTCTGGTTCTGGGAAGCGGCATCGCAGGACTTCTTCATATAAACCTGGCGGCCGCTACCGGGGCGGGACTTATAATCGCCACGGATATAAACGAGCACCGTCTTGAATCTGCAAAGAGATTCGGCGCTGACCTGGCCATTCATGCAGGAGAGGATATCACGTCATTTATAAGGAAAAACAACAACGGACGCGGGGCTGATATCGTAATTATATGTGCAACGGCAGAACCTGTTTTCATGCAGGCATTTGATGCTGTGGAACGAGGCGGCACAATCCTGATTTTTGCGCCCACCATGGAAGGTGTTACTATACCGTTGTCCATAAACGATCTCTTCTGGAGGCGGGATGTCACAATCACCACAACCTATGCCGCAAGCCCTTCCGATTGCGCAACCGCGCTTGAACTTATTGCACGAAAACGAATTAAGGTGGAAGATATGATTACACACAGGCTGGGGCTTAAAGATACGGTTGAAGGTTTTCGCCTGGCCGCTGAGGCGGAAAAGGCTATAAAGATAATCATCAGGCCACAGGAATAAAAAATTGGTAGCCGTTCAGAGGGGTCCCCTATTTAGCAGACTCCTCCGCATGTAATCGTACCAAGGAGGATATATAAATGCCGGAACAAGATAAGGAAGGCAAAGATTTTTGTCTTGATACACCAGCAAAATGTGAAGGTTTTTTTCTAAAAGGGTGTAACGAGTTGGGCTGGGGCATGAAAAACCGCATGGCGCAAATTTTTAACCCAAAGTCGGGCCGCACCGTAATGCTTGCCGTTGACCACGGCTACTTCCAAGGACCGACTACCGGCCTTGAACGCGTTGACGTAAAGATAATGCCTGTTGCGCCTTATGCGGACACCTTGATGCTCACAAGAGGAATCCTACGCTCAAATATTCCCCCGTCATACACAAGGCCCATTGTTCTAAGGGCAAGCGGGGGGCCGAGCATCCTTAAAGAACTCTCCAATGAACATATTGCAATGAGCATTGAGGATGCAATTCGTTTAAATGCCGCGGCCCTTGCCGTCCAGGTCTTTATTGGCGGAGAACATGAAACACAGACAGTCAACAACATGACACGTCTGGTTGATATGGGATCAAGGTACGGTGTTCCGATCCTGGCCGTCACCGCAGTCGGCAAGGACATGAGCAAAGACGCCCGCTACTTCCGTCTTGCGTGCAGGATGTGTGCGGAACTTGGCGCGCATTACGTAAAGACCTATTACGTTCCGGAAGGCTTTGAGACAGTGACCGCAAGCTGTCCCGTGCCCATCGTAATGGCGGGCGGAAAAAAAATGGAGGAACTGGATGCGCTTACCATGGCATATAATGCTGTGCAGAAAGGCGCATCAGGGGTTGATATGGGAAGAAACATATTTCAGTCCGAAGCGCCTGTTGCAATGATCCAGGCAGTAAAGGCTGTTGTGCACGATGACATGAAGCCTGAACAGGCATACGAGATGTTTCAGGATATGAAGAATAAGTAATGACGGGTTGAATTTGATTGTGAATAAATATTAAAAAAAGGCCATTTTCCTTTTTGTGAAGGAAGTGGCCTTTTTAGATGCAACCACACTGCAAACGCATGAACACTGTTTATATCACATTCCACGGAAACCTTCAGAAACTGTTGACTCAACAGCCTGATAAAAATGGGGTTCTCAACCACAGCTTTGACAGACGGGCCTCTATCAAAGATGTGATTGAGTCTCTTGGTATCCCGCATGCGGAAATTGAACGGCTGCCGGTTAACGCTAA
>JAYEJK010000262.1:0-9582 GCA_034660535.1 Thermodesulfobacteriota bacterium
TTTCCAGACCCTAATCATTTTCAGATCGGATTGGTAGTTGTAATTTTATTGTTTATTTTTTCTTTTCTTGCTGCCTTGATTTGGGGAGCTTTGGAATGAAGATGCCATAGATTATTGAAAATAGGTAACAGACCACGGTTTCGATGGCCTTCAAAAGGCACGCCTTATTTAAACCGTGGTCTGTTACCTATTCCCCTATTCCCCTATTCCCTTCAAGTTCCACCTCAATTAAGTCTTGCTCTATCCATCAAGTCCGCATATATTCCTCAAACACAAGCATAAATCACGTATAACAATCCAAGCAGGAGGACTCGCGAAGGCGGTTCAGTTCAACTGGAGTTTTGGCGTCGGCTTCGCGCCGCAAAAACTTTTATTTCGTTGCGGGAATAAAGACTAAATTAATTAATCACTAAACCAAAAGGAGATTTTAGAAAAGATGAAATCAATTGACTCCAGCACCCAAGTTTGCGCAGTTATTGGTAATCCGGTTGCGCACAGCCTTTCACCGGCAATTCACAATGCCGCCTTTGAGTTTTTGGACCTGAATTTCATCTATGTTGCGTGTCCGGTCGAGGACGTAAAAGGTGCATTAGCAGGTATGCGTGCGATAAAAAACTTTCGAGGAATGAGTGTCACTATTCCGCACAAAATTGAAGTAATGAAATATATGGATGAAATTGCGACCGTGGACCGTAACATTGGTTCAATAAATACGGTTCTTCATGAACAGGACAGGTTGGTCGGATTGGGCACGGATGGAGCTGGAGCACTAAAGGCTCTCATTGAAAGTGGTGTAGCAATTGATGGTAAGAACATCTTGATGTTGGGGGCTGGAGGTGCAGCAAGGGCGATTTCCTTTACTCTTGCCCAGAATACCAAGCTGGGGGAACTTTCAATCCTCGATATTGATGAAGTTCAGCTTCAGGAATTGAAGACTGATCTGGTGACCGGTACGGATGCCGTCATCAAGTCCGGGTTGATAAGCGAGAACTCTCTGGCGGCAGGGATGGAAAAAGCGGATTTAATCATTAATTGTACGCCGGTCGGCATGCATCCAAACGTTGATGCCTCTCTAATATCTCCTGAGTTATTTCGGCCTGAACAGGTTGTCTTTGATGTTGTGTATACGCCCCTTGAAACGAAACTGCTGGCCGAGGCCGGGTCTCGCGGTCTTAAGGTGATTCCCGGAGTTGAGATGTTTATCAACCAAGCAGTTCTGCAGTTTGAACATTTCACCGGCGTTGACGCGCCTGTCGAGGTTATGCGTCGGGTATTAATGGAGCATCTACAATCATGAACATAGTACTGATCGGATATCGTGGTACAGGAAAGAGTGTAGTAGGAAAGCTTGTCTCTGAGCGCCTCCGGATGAAGTGTATTAATATGGATGCGAAAATAGTTGAGCAGGCCGGAAAGTCAATTCCAGATATTGTGGAAGATTATGGCTGGACGACATTCCGCGATATGGAATCTGAAGTCGCCAGGGAGTTGGCAAGGCTTGACAACATTATTATTGATACGGGCGGGGGCGTTATTGAAAGGCCTGAAAATATTGATGTCCTGCAAGCGAACTCCTGTATTATTTGGCTCAAGGCTTCAGTAGGCGTGATCGTCTCGCGTATTCAAGGAGGCACTGAAAGACCCTCTTTGACTGGTGAAAAAAGCTTCACTGAAGAGGTGGCGGAAGTCTTGGAGCGAAGGACTCCAAAATATACGAGTGCCGCTCAATACGAAATTGATACGGAACAACTTACACCAGAGCAGGTCGCAGACAGAATAATTAAAATCTGGAAGAAAGGAGATTGCACAGAGGAAATAAATTGAGCAAAATTACGCTCAGATGATCACTCCTTTTGTCCCAATTTTTTAATTTTGCAAACCTTATTTCGGGTTTTACCGTTTTCAATGTCTTCGCCGGCAACCTGCCGGCCGGGTACAATTCATGTTGAAACCCCGAATTTGGGTAACACATAAGCTTGCAATACGAACCAACCCACTACAACCAATAGAAAAATCAGTAGTCCTTTCATAACAATCGCCTCTTAATTAGTTGTAAATATTCGGCTTGATGCCGGAAAATAGCTAAAACTACCAAACTGTAAATGTTTGGCAACGCACCCCAAGGGCACTTCCTGCGGGGCGCTTCACAGGGAGGTGAGCAGGCTGATCAGCTATACTTAGGTATGCTGGGCAGCCTGATCGCCTTCCTGTGGAGTGTTGCCGAATATTTACAATTAGTTTTCGTTATTATCACTCAATCCATGTAACTATTTCATCCGTCGCGGATCTGTCGGTACGGAATGAATTTGCCGGAGATTCCATATCCGGATAGCCGATGGATATTCCCAGAACAAGCCGCTTGGTCTCCGGGATGGAAAGAAACCTTTTAACATCTTGGGCATAATCAGTAGCAAATGCCTGGGGCACAGTCCCAAGGCCTTTAGCATGGTAATCGTTCACAGGCCCTCCATCTGAACACGATCAGCCCGGCTCACATATTACTTATATAGTGAGCCGAACTGCTAGCGCCCATATGGAGCGCCTGAGAACGATTACATTCTTAAGGAGTCTGCAAAATATGGGGCCCCTCTGAACGGTTACTTAGGGTCTGGAAAGAAATAACTTGGATTTTCCGTTTCCGAACTGTATCACACCTTTAGCCGGTTTGACATCCCCGAAATCCTCACCGTAGCCCTGCTACGCTTGCGGTTTCGTGAATATCAAACCGACTAAATCTGCAACACATTTCGGATCGGAATTACCCAAGTTATTTCTTTCCAGACCCTTAAGTTATCCTGAAAGCTGAAATAAAAATCAGTTGTGTTTTGACACAGTGAAATCCAGACCTTTTGAGAATGTGATCGGCCTTTGTGTGTGAATTCTGTGTTTATTAATAAGTTCAGGCATTAACTTTTTGATATAGCTAAGCATTTCGAGTACAGAGATGTGGCCGTCAAAGGGTTTTCTGTCCGCCTTACCGTGCAGTGCCTCCAGCAGCGTGTAAGTGAACACGCCATGTCCCAGTTTTTTCAGCTCACTTGCATATTGTTTCCTGGCCGCCGCAGCCGCGATATGGATTCCGGTTGCGCGTGTCAGTAGCGCAAATGGGCGATGGTCCTCAAATTCCGTCATGATATCAACGGCTGCTCCTGATTTGCATGAGTCAAGCAACAGGAGAATTCGCCTTGCATCGCTTTTGGTGATCCGTGATTGCAGTTCAGGTGTGGAGATGCCGGTTTTACGAAGGGTATTATCATTGTCAGTTGAAGATATATCGTATGGGACAAAGAACCAGTCGTCGCCTACAGTGTCTCCATGACCTGCAAAATAAATCACAACCGTGTCCTGGGGCGGAATATTTTCAACCATGTTCATCATGGAGATTATCCCTTTTCTTGTGGCCCGGCTGTCGTACAGTTCATTTTTTTTGATGGCTCCAAATAAACCATTATAAGACAATGAAAAATATTTTACTATTCCATTTGCGTCAGGTACGCAGAAGTTCAGATTCAGTGAGGAGTTCTTGTATCCGTTTATCCCGACAACAAAGAGGTGCAGGGTAGGGGAGGGCGTCCTGTCACTGCCCGCATAGCTTACCGCTATCTCGGCGGGCTCGCCTTCTATCCGGTCATTGTTAAACCCTACTGCCTTGAAGACGTTTTCACCATCAGCCAGGACGACGGAATAGGTCTTGGACTCATGCATGTCCGGTTTTCCCTTGTTTGTTATTTTCCGTTGCGCATTTTCATTATCAAGGATTTTTCCGTTCTGAAATAATCTGATCTCATTTATGCCGCCGCCGAGGTCGGATGCCTCCACCATGACCTTGATACGTCTGTCGCGCAGCCTGGAATCCGGCCTGGGACTGCTGATGCGCATTTCAGGCGGCAGATAAAAACCTTGCGAGATGTTCGGCACGCCTTTACCTGATTTCAGCGACATGCCGGCCAGAACACGGCCGAGGAGCGCGGGCCTGTAATAGCCTTCCAGAAAACCATCCACCCCGTATGCCCGTTTGTCGACCGCCCACTGAATCGCGTCCAACCGGTCTTCCAGGTCGCCGTCAAGGGTTCCATCGAAATATCCTTCAGAGCTGACTACGGCCCATCCGTCACGCATTGAGATGAGGCGTGCAATCTCCTGATATGAGTCGCGTTCCCAGAACCTTACAGTGCGGTCGCTGCCGGCTGTTACAATGTGATTTTGATCCGGGGAAAAAGTCACTTTGTTTATCGTGTCTTCGTGCCCTTCCAGTTGCCCCATTTTTTTACCGTTTCGAAGTGACCATAAACGAACAACGCGGTCTTTGCCGCAAGTGGCAAGACTCGTGTTATCCGGGCTGAAAGCCACAGATTTAATAGCTCCTGAGTGGCCTTTTATGTGAAAAATTTCCCGGTCACTGATGAGATCCCAAACCAGGAACGAGCCGTTTTTAAATCCCGCGGCCAGAAGTCGGTCCTCCATGCCGAGCGCTACGGAATAGATAGAGCCCTCGCCTCTGTTAAGTTCCTTTGTCAAGGTACCTGTGCGCCGGTTCCATATCCTGATCCGCCCATCTTCGCTTCCTGTAACGAGCAGGTCACCTCCGGCGCCTGCAGTCAGACTCAGCACGGCTCCCCTGTGACCGGAAAATTTTCGGACAAGGGCGCCGCTTTGAATGTCCCACAGCCTTGCAACACCGTCGGAACCGGCGGTTATCAGAAATCGGGAGTCGTCAGCCTCCGGGGTTACGGCGCCTTTTTCCTTTTTTTTAATTTTGAATTTCAGTCCCCGGCTATCCACATTTTTGTTTGGGTTAAACGGGAATATAACGCTGTAAATCGGCCCCGGATGATCCCGCAGTTTTCGTATCGGTTTACCGGTCTCACGATCCCATACAACGGCTGTGCCATCATTGTGCCCTGTGACAAGGAACCTGTTGTCCGGCTCAAAGGCAGCCGACAAGACGGACCCGGATTTCCGGCGCAGATCCATCTCCCGCTGCCCTGTGGTCAGGTCCCAGATCTGGGCTGCACCGTTTGCGCCGCCTGCCGCCATCCATCTTCCGTCCCGGCTGAAAGCCACAGTATTCATCCCACCGGCATACCTGGATTTGATCTTAAGAGTCGGTTTGAATATCTGCCGCGTGTTCTTGGTTATTGCCTTGGAAATGGCCTTGGTGCTTGAACGAAGAGACGAAGGACGCCAAGCTGAGGCGTCATGAGCCGTTATTAAGCAGGCCAGGAAAAATAACAATGCAATTGTCAGTTGCTTTTGCCGAGATGTTTTCATGGTGTCATCCGCCCTAACCCAGATAAACTGGAATTTTTAAAGGTCCTGGACTATTTTCAGTACCCCCTTGAGGGGTATAAAAAACAAGAAAATTACCACTAAGGTACTAAAAATTCAGTTTTAATCCGCTGTTGCAGGATTATAGGCCATTCTTCAACCCAGCAGCATTTATGATCAAAATCAGGAAAGAGTACGATTTCGGTCATAGAGTGATCCGTCATTCGGTCCAGATATGATCTGATAATTGCCTCAGGCACCTTTTTGTCCTTGCCGCCTACAAAGTGGATTTGCGGTACAGTCTGAAGTGTAGCGCTGAAATCAGCCGGGTTCAAGGATCCATGAAGCGGCATTACCCCGTGAAGTGAAGTCCAGGACCCAAGGTCCAGGTTCGCGGCCACTGTGGCGAACCATACCACATCTGATCGCATGGCGGCAAGCAGGGCCGCAACGGTTCCGCCGCCGGAGAATCCGACCAGTTCCACGGATTTAGCCCTGGTATGCTTCATGACCTGATCAATCGAGTTGCTTATTGCATCGATGATCTTGGATGAATAGCGATGTGTTGACCAGTACCGAGGGTGACATAAAGGAGTTTCGGCAATGTCCTTACAATATTGACAAGGACGTCCCAGATAGAGCAGGTTTGATCCGGGATCCGCAATTGCCATGTGTAAAGCAACAGGGTTTTTGGGGGTGGGGTCTTGAGACGGCTCATATCTGTTTTTCCAGGAAAAACCGTCTCCCTCGATATAGACCCGTAGAGTTTCCCCGGTTTTGGCGCCCCTTTTTATAAAGCCGGTCATGGGAAATCCGTTTGAGTTGAAATGTAATGTATCCCATTCATGTGAAACTGCAAAGGAGCGGGCCTTTTCCAGGGGCGTTTGGAAAAGTTGGCCGCACCCCGCGACAGATAACAGGCACGCCGATAAACAGGCATAAAAAAAAGAGGCTCGATAATAAAGCCGAGCCCCTTTAAAAATGATCAAAAACATTTTTTTCAGAGTGCAAATCGCAGATTCAGCATGACCGAATACTCATCAAAATCTCCTCGGGAGAACAGTGTCCTGCCTTCAAGATCACCTGAGAATGAATCCGACACCAGGAATCTGACACCGGCGTTTGCCGACCCGCCGGTATGATCATATTTGATGCCTTCGGTCTCTTCATGCTGGACGTCATTTTCGTATGCAATGCCCAGATATGGTTCAAGCGCATCAAACGAGTAGCTCACCTCTGCGCCCGCGAAAATCTGACCGAGATCTATAGTGACGGAATCGACCTTGTTCAGGTTGGTTTCTCTAAAGGACTCCTGATACTCATGGGCATATAAGTAGCCCAAGGTCCCTGTCAGATTCAATCTGTCCATGCTGAGATAGTAATTCGCACTGACCTGGGCGAAATTCCGCTTTGCGTACAGAGTGCCTTTTATATCGGTTGCCCTCTCCTGGTCAATGTCGATATTTGAGTAGCCATACATAAGGTCGAGGCTGATATTGTCATTCAGCAGCATTGCTATGAATGGGGTTATTGTATAACCGTTGGAAGACATATTTCCATCGTTAAAGTAAGTGGCCGCATCCATGTCTTCATGGGTAAAGGCGATACCCAGGGCAATTTTGTCGGTAAACCGATAGTCAACACCCAAGGTGTAAGTCCTAAGATCGGCTTCATTACGCGTTGCCCTGTCGTCATCTTCAGAATCGGTGTAAGCGGCATTGGCCCAGACTCCTAAATTTTGGCCCGAATCACCGGCGGAAAGTCCTGTCATGGATTCATCGGTATTAACAGCAACTCTGCCCGAGAACCTGTTCGGCCTCACTGCATTGGCAATACCCTTGCTCACAATTCTTGCCACCTCTGTCACTGCTGTTTTTGTGGTTGTCGGCGCAGTTGCGACTGAACTTACGTCAAGCGGGTCATGATGATGTTTTTCATAATAGGAGTCTTCCTGGCATAGCGCCGGTTGCGCGGAGATTAACGTGCCGGCCAGAAAAACCAACCCGGCCATGCTTAGATACTGCTTTTTCATATTTTACCTCCTTAATTATGGATTTTTTAATTTTTTGTATGATAACTGATTGTTTATCCTTTATGGCCGCATATTTGTCAACCAAATTTTAATGCTTTCGTAAAAAGTCTGATTACCTTTGGTGAACGTTTACTCCACATTAACAGTAAGGTACAGATCTCCCTGTCCGCCGGCAAAATGCTTACCTTTTCCTTTAAGGCGAAGACGTGTGCCCGGTCTGGTTCCGGGCGGGATTTTTACAAGTAGTTTATTAATCGTTTTTCCCTGATCAATGCGGATTTTCACCTCGGTTCCGTCCATGGCGGCTTGGCGCGGTATGCTGAGGCTGTAATTTATGTCATTATCACGCGCCCCTGACCTGCTTGACTCTCCATCGGGCAGGGCCTTTTTGTTTCCATCCAGAAGGCCGGTGATAGTTTGCCCGATTCGTTTTAAAATCGACCCTGGTTTGATCTGAATGGCCTCCGGCCTGTCTTTGTTGATCAGGGTTTGCGGCCTGTTGATCTTTGAATGCATGGATCCGAACGGACCAAAGACAAAAAAACCTCCAAACACAAAACCGCGGCCTCCAAAAAAGACATCGCTGAAAAAACGCTGGTCAAAACGGATCCCCGATTTTTCAAATTCCCTGAAAAGTTCCTGAAAGACCTGGTGGAATCCGCGGTTATTGAAAAGATCCCGGAGTATTTCTTCCTGGGTGTAATTGAATCCCGGCCCGGATTTCATTTCCTGTGATCCGCTATTTTGAAAGCGGTCGTACTCAGCATGTTTGGCAGGATCGGTCAGTACTCCATATGCCTCGGCGATTTCCTTAAAACGCTCAGCAGCCTTTGGATTGCTCTGATTGCGGTCCGGGTGGTATTTGAGAGCCAGAGTCCTGTACGCCTTTTTAATCTGTTCCAGTGTGGCCTTCTTTGATACGCCGAGCAGTTTGTAGTAGTCTTTCATGATTTAATTGGGATTAAGGGTTCGCTCAAAAATAAATTTACATTTTCAGGTGTCGAGGCGCCCGTATGGCAAGGCGCGAGGAGGGCGAATAGCAGAACATAATGTCCTGTGGGCAAAAACACAGAACAATTAATTTCTTCGTCATTCCGGCTAACTACATGCCGGAATGACGATGGTTCATCCTATGCGAATCAGCGAAACTTTGTTTTTCCGATACATGGACTATTTAACCGACGAGCAACGCAGCCATGCGGGATGGATCGGCGCATCAAAATGTGAAGTTATTTTTGAGCGAGCCCTAAGGGGGGACTTGCTGTGGAAGAACAAGTCATGGATGAGCTTTGCAATATCCTGCCGACTGCGCTATTATAACATCTTTTTATTGCGGTTGAAATCAGATATTGTTTTTATAATGAGTTGTGAGGTGCGTTAATGACAATCCGCCTTTATTCAAATGTGTCTGAGCTTCGAGAGATAGTGAACCAACAGCGGAGCCGGGACAGGACCATCGGTTTTGTGCCGACTATGGGATTTCTTCACAAAGGGCATCAGAGCCTGATCAAGGCATCAGAGGACCATGGGAATTTCACCGTTGTCTCTGTTTTTGTGAATCCGACTCAGTTCGGGCCGAATGAGGATTTTAAGACGTACCCGAGGGATTCTGAAAGGGATTTTGAACTGTGCAAAGCGGCAGGAGGAGATCTTGTCTGGTTTCCGGAAGTCAATGATGTTTATCCGGAAGGATCGGAAACTATTATTAGCCCCGGCGCCCTGGCCGGCTGTTTGTGCGGCGTGAGTCGGCCCGGGTTTTTATCGGGAGTTTTAACCGTTGTACTCAAATTATTTAACATAGTTCGTCCTGATCGGGCCTACTTTGGTGAAAAGGATTTTCAGCAGCTTGTCGTAATCCGCAGAATGACGGCGGATTTTTTCATGGATATTGATGTAGTGGGATGCCCGACCGTGCGGGAGCCGGACGGACTTGCCATGAGCAGCCGTAATGTCAGGTTGAAATCCGAAAAAGAGAGAGACCTTTCACTCACCCTGTACAGGATTATTCTAAAAGCGCGTGAAGCGTTTGGAAACGGTGAAAGGAATGCAGCGGCCTTAAAAGAATCACTTATATCCCTATGGCCCTTAGATATTGACCTTGATTATCTTGATTTCCGAAATCCGATATCCTTGGAACAAGTGAGTATTATGGCGCCGGATACAAGGATTTTCCTTGGAGCCTGGCTTAGCGGTGTTCGATTGATTGACAACGGGCCTCTTGTCGAGTAAGGAGGGGAATGGTGAATTCTGAATGATGAATGATGAACCTTGAACCCGGAACC
>JAYEJK010000262.1:9682-11464 GCA_034660535.1 Thermodesulfobacteriota bacterium
GAACCCGGAACCTATGAAGAGGAGTTTACGGTAATGGATCTTCGTACCTGTGTATCGCCCTCCGGAAGATTCGTCTACGGCATTCATAAGCCTGTTTTCCGGGTGGAAAATTTCAGGGACCAGGACTTTATCAGCGATCTTGGATTGTTTGCCGATGGAAGCCCTTGCGATAATCAATGTAATTTCCCTGAAGGATCGGTGCACGAGCCTGATGGTGACTGGATTTTTGAAATACCCAATGCCTTCCCGTTTATGGGGACCACATTTATTGCCAGGGAATGGGCTGATGGAAAAGCGGCTGATCCATCTGCTGTCAGACTTCCGGAACCTCCACGGGTTTCACTCTCCGGCCTGTTAAAGGAGTGGTTCGGGGAAGAGAACATTCCGTTGGATAAAGTTGATCGGTTTTTTGAAATCCTGCCGGAGCCGCTGCTTCTTGCCCTTGCACGGACATCCGCTGATCCTTCCGATTTGGTGCGGATGGCGGAGTCATGCTGTGAGTTTATCCATAATTCGAACGGCAGGCCCATCGGCCTGAAATACAATGCAGACTCAACAGGTCATGTCAGTCCGGTGATCAGGAACAAACTCCTTTTTGAGGCGCTCGCAAATAATTATTCACTCCCGGATGAATACAAGGAAGTCATGGTTTTAAGACCAGGGGCCCAGGGTGGGAGTGAAATAGTCGGCGAATGGCGGGATAAAGGGAACAAGAGCCATGTGTTTGAATACCTGCGCCGGAACAGTTACATCCCCTGGGGCCATTATGCCGCCAATATGGCCCATGATGCGATCCGATACAGGCTTAGTGATCTAACTATGGCGGACATGACCGGCCTGCGCCGGCTTTATTACCAGAGAACCTATGTCAGAATGGCGGGGCAACTGGACTTAACGATTCCAGCCACGAGACGGATGCTTACATCTATGGAACTCGATGATTTGAGAAACAGGATCCATGAAAGGATCACCTCTGATCCTGGTGAAGGGCGCTTGCTGTTTAACTCCACCCTGTGGGGCTGGAATTTTGGTTTTGATCTTGCTCCGAGCCGTTACAGGCTTCATGCCTCTCATCAGCAGATTCATCAGCAGTTTGCATTGATACCGGCATCGGTTCCAGTCTTTGGAAGCGATGGAAACTGGGATATCCCGGATGGGGAAATGTGCGCATATGGATGCGGGGATCAGGTCGCGGCAGTTGTGAGAGAGTATCGGAAACAGACGGGACAACCCTTTTTCGATGACTACATCAGGGCCATTCGGTCAAACAGGAGGATGGACGGCGATCAGGAGAGGGAGAGCAGTCTGATAGTCTATGAGGATGACGGGGTCATGGTGTTTGTGCCCAAGGCCCAGACCTCACAGTGGGAACTTCAGATGATGACCACGGATCCTGTTGGAAATATTATTGAGGCGGATTCTTCGCTTCGCTCCGCTCTTGACCGGGCAATGTTTGTCAGTCTGAGGGCGCTTTGGGCCATGGGCGCAAAAATGGTCACTTCCATAGAGTATCCCAAACGTTTTGACTCACCTGACACCGGCCAGAGGCTGCTTTACTCCTTTTTGCCCAAGTTGCCTTATTCTCCAGGGGCATTCAGCGAGGCCCAGCTCCGCTGGATAAACGGTCATTACCCGGAAGATTTTGCCGCTGTCTGCCGGGCAAAAGCGGCAAGTGTGCTGTGAACGCTTACAGGGCAAAAGGGGTTTTTTCGATCTGTGCGGTTAGCAATCAGCTGTTAGCGGTTAGTACTGAACAGGAGAAGGAATGAGAGAAAAGCTAAT
>JAYEJK010000263.1:0-2892 GCA_034660535.1 Thermodesulfobacteriota bacterium
GAATTACGAATTACAACACTCCCCTTGGCATAGGCGGCGGTTCGGAGCCGCCCAGCAGATATCCGCCATCAAGCCTGATTACGCTGCCTGTCATGAATGGGGCGTCTTTGATTAGAAAAAAGATCGCCTTGACAACATCGGTCAGGCGGCCGTTTCGTTTCAACAATGTGTGGTTGTTAATAGCTTTTTTCTGCTCATCTGAAAGCAGGCCCCATCCCCTGGTGTTTTCCGCATGTCTGGACTCAAAAAAACCGAGCATCAGCTCATTGACTCGAACTAAAGGAGCCGCTTCCCTGGCCCATGTCTCGGTAAAGGATGAAATGGCCCGGTTTGCAGCCGCATAAGCGTCGTTAAAGATCAGGCCTGCCGGGCCGGACCTGCCGACCAGACCGGCGATTGAAGAGATATTTATTATAACTCCCTCTCCCGAGTGCTTAAGCAGCGGCATGGCTTTGTGGAACACCCACCATTTTGCCTTGAGAGTAGTATCCATTTCAAGATTCCATTGCTCAGGGATGTAAGGCCCGTGAACCACGGGCATTCCGCCGCGTTCAATGTTGTTGATCAGAATGTGCAGGCGTCCGTATCTGTCTTGAACCTCCTGTATCAACTCCTTCACTTGTTCAGGATCTCGCAGATCTACTTTATAAGTGAAATGATCAACATCAAGGGCTGCGAATTCATCTTGCATGGCCTTTGATTCTTCCGGCCAGTCAAAGTAGGTGAGAGCGACCTTTGCACCGGCCTTGGCCAGAGCGAGTCCCACAGCCCTGCCTATGCCTTTGGATGCCCCCAGGACTAAGGCGACCTTTCCGTGGATTTCCATAAATAGGTAGAATGTAGAATGTAGAAGGTAGAAGGTAGAAGGTGTGACGAGTTTTTCCCTTCAGCCTTCTATCTTCAACTTGATTATCAGCCGGTTCCCAGGGTGGATCAGATTCCCTTTAAGGTCGTTCCATTCCTTGATTTTAGCGGGAGTCAGCTTGAATTTTCTGGCAATGTCCCACAGAGTGTCACCCCCCTGGACCTGATAATAGGTGAGGCGCATGACCTTGCCGGCCGGGGGGGCGGCCGTAAGGTTCTTTTTCCCGGCAGAGGCCATAATTGTCCTTTTTGGCTTGACCGAGTATCGGATTTTCGTTTTTGCGGCGGAAATAACTCGTCCTGCAGGCTGACTCTTTTGCAATGAAAGGGAGTTAGGAGCAGGGGTTTTCACACTTGGAGGTTTCGAGCCGGCCGTTTTTTTGACATTGAGATAAAGGGCCAGTTGTTCTCCCGCGGTTATGCGGTTGATGTTATTGAGGTTGTTCCAGGCAGCGATCATGTATTCAGGGATACAATATTTTTTTGCCACTGATGAAACTGTCTCGCCTGGAAGAATTTTGTGCAATACAAGATTTTCCCGGGAAATCTTTGCCGGCCCGAATCCGTAATCAATCTCGTTTTTTGCCGTCAGCTTAAACGTGGTCGTCTGAAAAGGGATGCGCAGTCTCTGTCCTTTAGTGAACTTGGATTTTCTGAGGTTGTTGGCCTTGAGCAGGGTGGTCCCGTTTATCTTGTATTTTTTGCAGATTTTTTGTAAATTCTCGCCATCACGGACAACATGTGTCTTGTATCCGGTGTTGACAATGGCCTTGACCATGGGCAGATTGCAGGCAACCAGATTTTTTTTGCCGACAGGTACCTTTATGGAATAGGCGGCCGGGCCCGGGGGTGTGATGGAGCGGCGCAGTTCCCGGTTAAGATGCCGAAGTTCTTCCAGTCCCACGTCGCAGGCGACGGATACGGCCCTTAAAGAGGTCCATCTGGGTATTTCAATGGTCTCATAGGTAAGCGGGTTCTTATATTTGATATCGTTGAAACCATATTTTGCAGGGTCCTTGGCAATGATGATGGCTGCGATCAGTTTCGGGACATAACGCTTTGTTTCAGACTTTAAGCCCCGGCGCTGAGCAAGTTCCCAGAAGTTATCGGTTTTGTATCTTCTTACAGCTCTTCTGACCCTTCCCTCGCCTGTATTGTAGCCGGCAACAGCCAGATGCCATGATCCGAATTCATCGTAAAGATCAGAGAGATATGCCACTGCCGCCCGGGTGGATTTAACAGGGTCTCTTCGTTCATCAACATAGCTGTTGATCACAAGCCCGTAATGACGTCCGGTGGATTTGATAAATTGCCAGGGCCCTACGGCCTTGGCCCTGGAATAAGCAGTCAGGCTGAATCCGCTTTCGATCATCGGCAGATACACCAGGTCAAGCGGCAGTCCGGCCTCCTTGAGCTGTTGTTGAATCAAAGGAAGATAGCGCCCCGATCGTTCAAGCCAGCGGGCGAATGTCTCGTGCTGCCTGTTCTGGAAGAAGTCCAGATAAAACTCAACGTGTTTGTTTACGGTTACCGGGAAATCGTATTGAATTTCTTTTTTTTCAGGGACTGTTTTAAGGGAACCTTCTTCCCATTTTCCAAGGGCCTCCAGTTTCTTGACTTCCAGAACAACTGTTTTTTCCGGTTCAGGAATGGTTAGCCGCTCTGTCGATTCCTTCCCTGAACTCTCGGACGGAGAGACCTCGACTTCTTGATTTAATGGATCCGCATCCGAGGCGGATGCAGCCGCAATATTTTCACCGGCCGGCCCATCAGCAGCGCCGTTGTTTAAGGAGATACAGGCCGAAACCGTCAGCAGCAGGAAAAATAGTAGGCTGATTAGATATGTCGGGCTGGTTTTACTCATGGTGAACGTTTGCCGAGCGGTTATGGTTATGGTGAGGATTTCGGGAAAATACCCTGTCTAATTGTAATCGTTCACAGGCCCTCCATCTGAACGCGCCCAACGGAAGTGCCCTTGGGGTGCGATCAGCCCGGCTCACATATTACTTATATAGTGAGCCGAACTGC
>JAYEJK010000264.1:0-2883 GCA_034660535.1 Thermodesulfobacteriota bacterium
AGGGGTATAAGTGCCTTAAAACATGTGGCACCACAGGCGTCACATATAACTTCGGAGTTTTTCTGCCACAAAAAACAAGAAAATTACCACTAAGGCACTAAAAACCGTCAATGTGCTGGGGGAAGTGAATGTTAGAGAATAAAATCGATCAGATAGTAGATGTGGATAATCTTCCCACATTACCTGCCATAGCGGTTGAGGCCATTCGCCTTATGGAGGGAAAGAGTTCCTGTTTTAAGTCGGTTGCGGACCTCCTGAAAAACGACCAGGTTCTCACCGGCAAAATACTCCATTACGCCAATTCCGCCTACGTCGGATCACGACGCAAGGTGTCCTCCATATCGCAGGCCCTTTCCATACTAGGATTCAACGCTGTAAGAAGCATCATCCTTTCAGTCTCCATTTTCGACTGTTTTTCTGGAAAATCAGGAGAACATAAAGAGCGTCTGCTCGATTTCTGGCTTCATTCCATAGGCGTTGCCGCAATGGCCGAAATCCTGGCAAAAAGACTCAATTTTCCGGTTCCTGATGAGGCATATATTGCTGGATTGATGCACGATCTTGGAAAACTGGTCTGCTATATCCAGTCCCCGGAGAAATTTAAAAAAATCTGCCAAGAGCTGGACAGCCAGGGTTCATACTCCACCCATGGCGACATCCCCTTAGACATTGAAAAGAAAATTCTCGGCACGACCCATGTCGAGATAGGAAAACTCATTGCCGAACGTTGGAAGCTTCCCGAGGTGTATGCAAAGGTCATGTGGCTCCACCATCAGCCCGTGTTTGAGACAATCACCCCGGATGAGGCCAATCTTCCCCTCTTAATCCGCTTTGCCGACGTCCTCTGCACAACTCACAATATCGGTGCAAGCTATTTTCTAACCACCGGCTCTTATTGCCACGAACATTATCATTTTGTCCTGGAAAACATCGTCCTCCGCCATCACCTGTCCACCGAAGATATTGAGGAAATCCTGAAACAGGTGTACGAAAAGGTGAGGGATATGGGCAGCATCCTGGGCATCTGCGATGAGGATGTTTACCGAAGACAGATAAGTTCGGCCAACGTCAGCTTAGGAAGCATGAGCATGAGCCTGGAAATGAACAACCGCGATCTGATGGATACGAACCAATCATTAAACGCCATGTGCGAGATGACCCGGAAACTGCATCTCGACCTTTCCCTTCACCAGGCAGCCGGGGTGATTCTTAACGCTGCCAGAAAGGCATTCAACATAAACCGCTGCCTCTGCATTATACGTGATAACGAAACCCGTTCTTTTGTCGGCCGATTCTTTGATGGTATAAAATTCCATGAAATTATGGTGCCTGCGCATATAGAGAAAATAAAACTGTTTCACGAGTCCCGCTCGAACTCGGAAATAGAGTCCGAGGCGGTGAGGTGTCTGGAACGTACCATGATTGAATCGTCCGAAGGGAGCGGCCTCGAGTCGGGAATAATAAACATGGTGGCCGGATCCAGCTTTCTTGCCGCCTTTTTTATGGCAGATAAACATTCGCACTGGAAAAAGGAACCTATTCTCGGAGAACTGATGATTGATTTCTCAGACAATGAGAACTTCCGGAATAACGGCCTTAGAAACATAAGCACAAATTTCGAGGCCCTGGCTCTGGCTGCCTCCAGTGGTGTCGAGCGAATCATACTTAAGAAATACCTGACCGGACAGGCCCATAAAATGGCCGAGTCATCAAGGAAGATGGAAGAAAGCCAGCGTCAGCTCTTTCATTCCCACAGACTCGCCACAGTGGGAAGGCTCGCAGCAGGCGCGGCCCATGAAATCAACAACCCGCTCACTATCATCTCCTTGAATATCCAACTTTTGAAGCGCTTCATCCAGCAGTCCGACGTCGATCCCGTGGTCTTAGAGAGACTTGGGGTCATATCTGACCAGGAACAGCGAATATCAAAAATAATCCAGGAGCTGATGGGATTTGCACGGCCGGCACAGCCAAAATTCTGCGAGTCTTCACTTTCAAAAATCATGGAGAAAGTCCTCTCTGTCATCGGCGATAGAGTAAGCATGGACAAAATCACTATCGACAGCCGGATTGCAGAAGATATTCCGCCCCTGATGGTGGACCCGCTTCAGATAGAGCAGGTGCTGATGAACCTTATCATTAACGCATGTCAGGCCATGAGCGGCGGGGGGAAAATCACCTTCAGCGCAAAGACTGGAAAAAAATTTGTTGAAGTGGCCGTTTCCGATACCGGTTCTGGAATCGCTACAAAAAACCTCGGCAAGGTATTTGATCCCTTTTTTACGACAAAAAAGGAAGGGGAAGGCACAGGCCTGGGACTCTCCATCTGCCATTCCATTGTGGCGCACAACGGCGGCTCACTCCGGGTCAGGAGCGAACTGGGCGCAGGAACGACGTTTATTGTCGCCCTGCCCATTGACAACAGCGTTCGGTTGAGGCAGATGAAAAAGGCCCTGGAACAGAAGGAGGCTGTCTCTGCCGTGCCTGAACTTGAAAAATGCCGGATACTGATAATTGATGATGAACATTTATTAAACAACATGCTCCAGGACAGCGTTCGATCTGCCGGATATGAGGTTGACGGCGCGTATGACGGCATTGAGGGAATAAATCTTCTCCGTTTCAAGAAATACGACCTGATTCTTCTTGATATGCGGATGCCGCGGATGGACGGCATGGAGGTATTGAAATTCGTTAGATCCGAATATCCTGAAGTACAGGTCATAATAGTCACGGGGCTCGCTTCTCTTGAGGAAATTCAGAAGACTGTTGAAAAGGGCGCCTTTGCCTGTATCAAAAAACCATTTCACTTGGAAGAAATCCTTGCAACGATCAGTCGCGCCCTTCAGGGCAAATGCAGCCCGTCAAAATAACCGGTAGTCC
>JAYEJK010000265.1:0-2882 GCA_034660535.1 Thermodesulfobacteriota bacterium
GGTATAAGTACCTTAACAGCTGCGTGTAACTATTTAAAAATATTTCACCTTTTTGATTTCTTGCCACTCGTTTCAGTACCCCCTTGAGGGGTATAAAAAACAAGAAAATTACCACTAAGGTACTAAAAAAGTAAAAATGGTAGTTTTAAAATCAAAAAAAATGTAACCGTTCAGAGGTGCCCCATATTTTGCAGACTCCTTAAGAATGTAATCGTTCTCAGGCGCTCCATATGGGCGCTAGCAGTTCGGCTCACTATATAAGTAATATGTGAGCCGGGCTGATCGCGTTCAGATGGAGGGCCTGTGAACGATTACAAAAAAATAGGATTGATTTAGCCCATTACTTCTTTATCCCCTTTTTTTAAAACTAATTTAATTACGTTTTTCTGTAGAGTTTGATTTTTAGCGGTCTCAGGATTGTCGTGTTAATATTCAACTCTCTTATTTATTTCCTTAAATGATTATTTCTTCTTGTCCTTCCCCTTGAAGTTGCGACCGTGTATCAGCGCAAAGTTTAAGATAGGCACCCCCCAACAATCTCGCTCACTCGCAAGCATCGGTGATGATTTCCTGTTGCCTTTAGGAAAATATATTTCTGTGCCGATGTGATCGCGGGGAAACAAGCCAGAACAAATCACCGATTAAATAAACTGCCATTTATAATATTCTTCGTTGGGCTGTTTGCTCTTCCTTTTTATTGTAAAGGTGGGGAAAGTACGTTTTATGATGAGTACAAAGTTTATGGGTCTTACCGTTATCAGGGGTGGTGGAATATGCAAATTTACGTCGCCGATCACAGACACTCAGCACCGCTATTTAATGGCTTTGCGCTTGTCGGAATATGACTTGCTTGGGAAAACATCAGGAAAAATAAACTTTAGCCCTTAGATGGGGTGGGGAAAGTGTGGTCTGAATGGTGACGAAAAGTAATTATGCACACTACTGGAAAAAAAGGGGAAAGATGGAGAGGAGGTTCAAAGAACAGGCAATTCAGCAAGTGGACTTCGGTTGGCAAGGTTAGCCAACTCTTGCTGAAAGTTTTGATCGGCAGGCCCGCCATTCATGCCGGTTATCCTGCAATGGCATCTATTCCTTTTCTTGCCCATCCCTGTTGGGAAATAGATAACATCCAAGGGAACTCCTTGAACAGCAATGTTTTTAACCTCGCCGACATTTAAGATGGATAGTTTTTGAGGCCGAATTTTCTTCAAAAAATCGCCTTGCCGTCGCACTGAACCCTCAATGCATCTCTGATCAGGGTCTGCAAAGGCACATTCAACCCAGTCAACCGACAGGCAATTATCATCAATATTTCTTGGAGAGAAGGCAGAACTGCGGACTTTCCCGTTTTTGAAGCCGCGCCAACAACCACGGGAAACAGAGTCTTGATTGGCTAAGGCATCGCCACTATTCATTTGCCCAAGGAGGTAGGTTTAACGGAGCGGTATCAGAAAGCAGAGACGAAAGTTTAACTTCAACAGTTCCTTTCATGTCATCTGTCTGTGTGGTGATCCACACTTTATCCTCGCCGAGGAACCTGATTGCAACCAGCCCTTGACCTTCTTCGTTGTCCCAGTCAGCTTGAAGAAGACCATCGTGGGTGGCTGTCAAAACGGGCTTATTAAGCCCTTTTCTAAAACTATACAGCAGGAAATTCTTTGCAGATGTCAGGCTTAGCGGGAGTTCACCTTCATTTAATGGATAATTATGTATTTCAGAGAGGCTATCCGCTATTTCTTCAGCAATCCACTCGCGAGCAATGGCAATAAGCGTTTCAAGACTGTTACTTTTCTGAATTTCTTTAGACGGGTTAACCAAGCACTGTCCTACAGAATCCGCAGGAGACGTACTGCCAACGAGAATACCGGAGACCTGCTTTAAGTACTTTGAGCAAGTCTCAAAAACAGCATTTTCACCTTTTGCTTTTGACGCCTTGATTGATTCGTCAATCAGGTCATGAGAGGGGAAAAAATTATCATAATTCGATGGATCAATTGATATGGTTGCAGGAGTCATAAATTTAATGTATCAGCTTCGTTATTTGAAGTTTGATGAATTGTTGAGCATCTTTCCAGGTCTCAAGTTTTTTTTGTATTTCAGGCGAACCAGTTTTCTCGTAATGAATATTAGCTCGAACCCGAACAACGTCAAGAGAAGGTTTGTTATCAATAACAATGCTTTCAGGAGAGAACTGGAAGCTGGCAACATTTCCTGAAAAATTAAATTTCATCGTCAAATTCAGGCCATCAATATCAGGCCCTGATTTTGGGATACTCGCCTTTTTTAAAAAATGTTCAACCATCCATGAATCAGGAGATTTCATGGGGACAACTATATCCCAGTTCAGCCCCATTGCAGTGTATTTAACATGTTCTAATATTTTTATGTAATCAATAGCAATGTCGTAAATCGGTGAACTCTCAGGATAACCAGCATTAATTTTCTGGGTGATGTTAAATCGCTCATTATCCACAGTTAACGCAATGCCGTTCCTAAAACGTGTCTGGGAAAATGGAGTTGTTGTTATTGTTTCGGCAACGTCCCACTTCTCATCAACAATGTGGTTTATTCTCAAAAAATCAGGATTGAGAATGGATGGGTTGTGAAATTGGGCTAAAACGACAATGTTTGCGCTTAGCACTTTGTGGGATGTTTTTTTCATTGAATGGTCAAAAATAAGAAAGATTTATAAAATTCTATATAAGTCTAGCAAATTAACAGCCGAATATACACTTTTATCTGTTCATCTGTCAATATTTTCGGGGTTGGTTTTAATTTCGGCCACAAGTCTTTCATTGGGCAAAGGTGGGCACAGCCCACCCTACAAAAAATACATATTTCCACCATGTTATTCTTAGTTCTCTTGTAGGGTGGGCTATGCC
>JAYEJK010000266.1:0-7901 GCA_034660535.1 Thermodesulfobacteriota bacterium
GCCGCATCCTATACAGGCATCAGTATCAATTAATAACATAAGCGTCACTAGCCTTAACGAAAATTAAAAACAGACACTATTTCGGTTAATTAGTGCCTGAACGAAAACCCTCCAAATTACATTTTTCGGGGTTGGTTTTAATTTCGGCCACAAGTCTTTCATTGGGCAAAGGTGGGCACAGCCCACCCTACAAAAAATACATATTTCCACCATGTTATTCTTAGTTCTCTTGTAGGGTGGGCTATGCCCACCGTTATAATGGCCGAAGTTAAAACCAACCCCCATTTTTCCTGTCATTGCGAGGGAAGCATGACCGAAGCAATCTCTTGGCAATAAGGGATTGCTTCGTCGTTCGTTCCTCACTCCTCGCAATGACAGCTCGCAACTAAGGGGTTTTCGTTCAGACACTAATTAAGGGTCTGGAAAGAAATAACTTGGATTTTCCGTTTCCGAACTGTATCACACCTTTAGCCGGTTTGACATCCCCGAAATCCTCACCGTAGCCCTGCTACGCTTGCGGTTTCGTGAATATCAAACCGACTAAATCTGCAACACATTTCGGATCGGAATTACCCAAGTTATTTCTTTCCAGACCCTAAGCATTATTCAATAAACGAAGATTTTCGAAAAGCCATTAGCCGTTAGCTATTAGCTCAAGGAGCTATCTGTTTGATTTTAAAAGCTAAAGGCTAACAGCTAAAATCATATCAGAACGTTGAGTTTTTCAACCAGTTGATCGACCTGTTCCTCAACCGTTCCGGTCAGCATGGAACGTTCACCTTTGAACTTTGGAGCAAAGACCCGGACCACCTGGGTGTTTGAACCTTTAAGCCCCAGGCGATCGGGATCAGCCCCGATCTCTTCAGCGGTCAGGACGGTTACTGAAAGTTTTTTGGCCTTTATTTTGCCTTTCAGGGAGGGTATCCTGGGTTCATTGATTTCCTTGACCACGGTGAAAAGTGCGGGTAAATCGACCTCCACCTCGTCATACCCGTCATCCATCATCCGCTGGAGTCGCATGGTCCCGTCCGAATAACCCACGATTTTTTTTACATACGTAACATACGGGATGTTTAATCTCTGTGCCAGACCCGGGCCAACCTGGGCGGTGTCGCCGTCAATGGCCTGTTTGCCGCACAAGACAACGTCCCCCATGCCGATTTTTTTTGCAGCCATTGCCAGTGTGTATGAAGTGGCCCAGGTATCTGCTCCGGCAAAGGCGCGATCAGATACAAGCACCATTTCATCGGCCCCGCAGGAGACTGCTTCCCGCAGCACGTCTTCGGCCTGGGGCGGTCCCATGCTCATAACCGTCACTGTTCCGCCATGCTGTTCTCTTAATCGGACCGCCTCTTCCAGGGCATGCCGGTCAAATGGGTTCATGATGCTCTCAACACCTTCTCTGGCCAGGGTATTTGTCTCAGGGTCGAGACGAATATCCTTGGTGTCCGGCACCTGCTTAACGCAAACAATAATTTTCATGATTGTTATAAATACAGACCTTGTTAAATATATTTTTTTATATGCAAAGAAGCCATTTATTCACAACCCCTGAACCTCTGAACCGAACGAATCAATTTCGATTGTATTCTTTATTTAATTCCTGTCCGATCACGTTTCGTTGTATCTGGTTGGTTCCCTCGTAGATCTGTAGGATTTTTGCGTCCCGCATCATTTTTTCAACCGGATATTCGCGCATATATCCGTAACCGCCTAAGACCTGGACCGCATCGGTTGTCACTTTCATGGACATATCGGTTGCAAAGGTCTTGCACATGGATGAAATTTTAGAGATGCTTTTGGGCTTTGAATCGATGTATTTTGCAGCCGCATAGACAAAAGCGCGCGCAGCCTCCACCTGGATTGCCATGTCAGCCAGCAGGTGCTGTACCGCCTGGAATGAAATGATCGGTTTGCCGAACTGAATTCTCTGCTTGGCATAGGGAACAGCCACGTCCAAGGCGCCTTGCCCCAGCCCGACGCCGAGAATCGCGATTCCCGGCCTGGACACATCCAGTGTTTTCATTACCGTGATAAAACCCGAGCCGACCCTGCCGATTACCCGATCCTTCGGGATCCGGCAGTCTTTAAAATAAAGCGGCCGTGTGGCGGATGCCCTGATGCCCAGTTTTTTTTCTTTAGGACCGTATGAGAAACCGGGATCAGTGTCTTCAACCGCAAACATAGTTGCCCCTCTGGCCCCCTTATCCCGGTCCGTGACGGCAATTACCGAATAGATATTTGCCTCACCACCGTTTGTGATCCATTGCTTTGAGCCGTTTATCACCCATTCGTCATTGTCAAGCGCCGCAGTTGTCCGGATACCTAATGCATCGCTTCCCGCATCCGGTTCGGTCAGCGCAAAGGCTGCGGTTTTCCGGCCGCTTGCCACATCGGGCAGGTATTTCCGTTTTAATTGGGAGCTGCCTGAAATGAGAATGGGATAGACCCCTAAGGCGCTGGCGGCAAAAATAGTTGCCACACCTATGCAGCCACGGGCAATCTGTTCAAGCGCCAGGATGTTATCAAAACTCCCTCCACCGAATCCTCCATATTCCTCCGGAATATGAAGACCGGCCATATCCGCCTGGGCAATTGCTTTAATGATGTCGGTCGGGTACTCTTCTTTCTCATCAAGTTCGGCCCGTTGAGGTATAATTTTTTCGTCGGTTATCTGACGGGCCACGTCAACGATCATCTGCTGTTCTTCAGTCAGGAAGTAATCCACTGTTTTTACCTTTGATAAAAGTTGAACCTAAGGGCATCACCACCTTATTATAGTGGTACCCCAGGTGAAGCCTCCGCCCATGGCGCACAGCACGAGCAAATCGCCTTTTTTCAGCCGTCCTTCCCGGTTGGCTTCATCCAGTGCGATCGGTATGCTGGCAGCGGATGTATTACCATATTTATGAAGATTTATGAAGATTTTTTCAAAGGGAATATGCAGCCGATCCGCAAGGCCTTTTAATATACGGATATTGGCCTGATGTGGGATCAGCAAATCTACATCACTGACCGGGATGTCAATTGCTCCAAGGAGTTCACTGACAGCGCCGGCCATAGCCCGGACTGCAAATTTAAAAACGTCTTTCCCTTTCATCCGGATACAGGCCCCTTCATCACACTCAGTACCCATCACATTGTTGGTTCCTATCTTAAAGTTGAGATCTGGATTCATGCTTGGAGCGCTGTCCAACATGAGGAGTTCCGAGAGTCGGCCGTCGGAAAAGATTCGGCTCGCGAGAATCCCGCCGTCATTGTCAGAGGTTGCCAGCACACAGGCCCCGGCGCCGTCCCCAAAAAGAATACAGGTATTCCGGTCTTTCCAGTTGACCCTGGCCGAAAGGTTCTCCGTGCCGATAATGAGAGCCTTCATGTCCGGCTTGCATCTCAAATATTTGTCAGCCGTGTCAAGGCCGTACACAAAGCCTGAACAGGCCGCATTGACATCAAATGCAAAGGCATTGTCGGCGCCCAGCTCCTGCTGGACGAAACATGAGCATGAAGGCATTGCCATCTCCGACGTCATTGTTCCGACAATTATCAGGTCAATTTCATCAGGAGTGACACCCGCCATTTCCATTGCCTTTCTTCCGGCAGATGCCGCGAGCCTGGAGGTTTCCTCCCCGCTTGTTGCGATTCGCCTTGATTTTATTCCGGTCCTGGTGGTGATCCATTCGTCCGATGTATCCACCATTTTTTCCAGGTCACGGTTCGTTAGAATCCGTTTAGGAAGAGATGAGCCTGTTCCCAGGATGATCGGCCTGGTCATTGGATTGTTCCGGCTGAAGTCTTTGTCGGGGGGGGAGTTTTGGCTGTCTCAATGTCAGAGTAGTTGCAGGTTTCCAGCATGTCCAGGATATAACGGTTCACATCTTTCTGAACCAGTTTCCCGGCCTGTTTAAGGGCGTTTTTGATGGCATTGGCATTTGATTGGCCATGGCAGATAATACCTATACCGTTTAAACCAAGAAGCGGGCCCCCGCCGTATTCAGTGTAGTCGACTTTTTTCCTGAAGTTTTCAAAGGCCTTCCCGGCCAGCATATATCCCATTTTTGCCATAAATGTTTTACCGATCTCATCACGGAGCATGAGCATCATGGCTTCAGCAAGTCCCTCGCTCAGCTTCAGACACACGTTTCCTACAAAACCGTCGCACACAATTACATCCACGTCACCGTGGAATGTGTCGCGGCCCTCGACATTGCCGATGAAGTTCAGAGGGCTCTCCTGCAGCAGTTCACGGGATTTCCTTACAAGCGTGTTTCCTTTGCTGCTCTCTTCTCCTATGCTTAACAAACCAATTCGTGGTTCATTAATATCAAACATTACCTTTGAGAAGGCGGATGCCATGATCCCGAATTGAAGGAGGTGAATAGGGCGGCAGTCAACGTTTGCCCCGGAATCCATCATGACAAGGGGTTTCTTCAAAGTGGGACAGATAGATAAAATGCCAGGTCTTGACACGTGTTGGAGTTTTCCGAAGCCTTTGATGGCCGCAGCCATTGTAGCCCCGGAATTTCCAGCGCTTACCACAGCCTGCACTTTGCCTTGTTTAAGGAGGTCAACGGCGACAACGATGGATGAGTCCTTTTTTTTCTTTACAGCCCTGATGGGGGACTCGCTCATTGAGATAATCTCTGTCGTATGCACGACATGGATTCTATCGTTATTCGAGCGATCCCCAAGCGCAGTAGAAAGTCGATCCCTGTTTCCAAGAAGAGTGACTTCAAGATCAGATTCGTTAACGGCTTGAATCGCGCCGGATACAACTTCATCCGGACCACGATCCCCGCCCATGGCATCCAGAGCTATATGGATCGTCATTTTACCATATTACTTTTCATCGTCAAACCTGCTGACCGTTCTGCCTTTGTAGGAGCCGCATTCGGAGCAGAGCCTGTGAGGCAGTTTCGGTTCACCACACTCGGGGCATTTTGTTACATTAGGAGGGGTCAGGGCGTCGTGGGAGCGCCTTTTCCTGGTGCGGGAATAAGAGTGTCTTCTTTTTGGTAAAGCCATTTTTATAAACCTTTTTTGAAATTACCGGTGCAAAAAAAGTCAACCGGCCGGAATTGCTGTGCAAACCGCGGAGCGTTGATCGCTTCCGATCTATAACTCCATAAATATAAAAAAAACCGGGGCTTCCCGCCATTAGAATCCAGGGAACAGCCCCACTGTCAGGTTACTATTTTTTTATTTTATCCAGGATACTGAATGGTGAATATCCGGAATCCTGAGGACAATTGCATTTTTCTCGGTTTCTATTGGCCCCGCATTTACTGCATAATCCTTCACATCTGTTCGAGCAGAGTTTTTTCGTCGGGATGGAGAGAAAAATTTGCTGCCTCAGCACGTTAAATATGTCAATTACCGGTTCGTCCAGGAGAATCACGTCCATTTCACAACGTTCGCAGACGTGATCCTGAACTGATGTCTCCTTGTAATCATCCGTTAGTTCCAGGTCTGTCCGAAACTTGATATCAAGCGGAAGATTGAAAGGGTCGAGACATCGGTCGCAGTGCAGCACTATAGTTGTGTGGATTGCGCCTTTCAGAAAGACCCTCTTGTCTCTCTTCTCCAGAGAGATCTCTGCATTGGCGGTTTCGGACCTGGATATTTCACCCGAAGGAAACCAGGATTCATCATAAATTGTTAAATTCAGTCCTTCATCCGGGATCTCATCAAATCGAACTTTCAACAATGCACCCCATATGATTGAAGGATAAATATCCGATGATGAAACACGACAGTATAAATAATTATGTTCCCTTGTCAAGCAATTTAACTGTGTCTTGACAGGCTATCTCCCGGTAACGGGTCACAGGGTAGCAAAAGCCTGTCGGATTGCAAATCCCTTGCCCTGTAAGCGTTCACAGGTGCCGTAGCTGTGAACGCTTACATCCCCCAGAGCCGGAGTAGCCGGTTGCCCAGCGCCATCACAATGGCAAAATTTACGGTACACATGCTGTATTTGTCGGCCTCACCGGACGCTCCCCAGATACGTTCGATGATCCAGTCCATTGGGCAGGAAACAATCAGAGAGAAAAACATAATATATGCAATGAGATAGACAAAAAACATCAGGAAGCCCGAAAGGACTTTCCCAAGGTGTGCTTTCATTTGTTCCAGGATGCGAACGACTAACCGGTTGAATCCCCACAATGTCACGCCGAGAGCGAATCCAGGGACAATGGAATATGGAATAAGTGAATAACTCATATGATATGCATATGCAAAAAATCCGGTGAGAACCGGGGTCAGGACAAGATAAAAAACGGCCATACGGGAAATGCTTCCCGATTTCAGCATACAGGACAACTTTTTCCCGAAATGAGAATGAGTCCTTTTGGGCCTCAGGCGGTCCGGCGGGCGGTTATTTCGAGGTGATATTTCAAGCATTGGAGAGTAAGGGCTCAAGTAAAAATAAGTTGGACAATATTGCGCTCAGATTTAGGTCGGATTGGGCCGATTGTGAGGTTACAAAACCGCAGGACCAGCAGCGCTGATTTGAGGATTTTGTAACCTAACAATCGGCCCAAAACGGCCTGAAGATGAGATGGAAGATGTACAAGTTATTTTTACTTGAGCCCTAAGGTAAAAGATTAGAGAATTTTAGAGAGGCGGTTAACTGCATTTTGATATTTTTTATTCATAACCGAGAGGACGTGTCTTAAGAGTTTTACCCCAAGGGCGGGATTGGTCTCGACAAGATCATCCATTCTATCAGAGGTCAGAGTCAGTAGTCCGGAATCTTCGAGCGCTGTTACGGTTGCGGTCGGGAGTGTCTGGTCGATCATGGAAAATTCACCTACAGTTGCCCCCTTTTCAAGGATGGCAAGGAGGATGTGTCTGCCGTGGAAACTTGTTTCCTTTTTCAAAGCTAGTCGGCCTTTTAGGAGAAAACCCATGAAATTACATTTTTTTCCCTCATTCATGACCGCGGCGTCGGTCGGCCATTCTCTATAGTCCAGAAAGGATGACAATTCTTCAATCTCGCTGTTGGAAAAGGAATTAAGGATCGATTTTAATTCCTGTTTCAGTTCCGAATCAGGGAGGGAATGCCTCATTTTGGGATTGACATTAGTTTGCATCCTCGCCTTTTGCCACTTTTTCTTCCATCTTTTTGATCAGACCCGCATATTTTTCTCGTTTAATGACACTGGTGAACTGGGTCCTGTAGTTTCGGATGAGGCTCACTCCTTCAATAACAACATCATAAACCATCCACCCGTTTTCTGATTTGAGCAGCTTGTATGCCAGAGGGATTTCGGTGTTATTTTTTAGAGCAACGGTGTAGACCACGGCCTTGTTATTTTTGATTATCTGCCTTTTATAAAGAATTTCAGATTCTGAATTTGATTCCACCCGGCAAATGTACCGGTCCAGGAGCAGTTTTGAGAAGAGTTCAATAAAATAATCTTGATCCTCGGGCGTCCTCATTTTCCAGTGTCTTGCCATGCTGCGCTTTGACATCTCCCGGAAATCGAAACGGGCGCCCACAACAGACAATATCTGTTTTTTTTGTTCCGCTCTCATCTCAGGCAGGGAAAGGGTTTCATCTTCCAGGAGCTTTAGTATCCTGTCAATAGTTTCCTTGACCAGGTCAATGGGCTCCGGCCGGGATGAGAAGCCTGAATGGACGTATCCAAGAATCAGAACTATAGATGTAAATATGATTAGAAATTTTTTCACAATGCTAAACCTTTGAACCTGAGACTTGAACCCTTTTCCGGCAAAGCCGGTTAGTACCTTAGTGGTAATTTTTTGTTTTTTATACCCCACAGAGGGGTACTGAAAATAGTCCAGGACCTTTAAAAATTCCAGTTTATCTGGGTTAGATGTTTTGTCGGGTTGAAGTTACAATAAAGGATTCCGTGAATCCGGCTGCGGCCAGATGT
>JAYEJK010000266.1:8001-11415 GCA_034660535.1 Thermodesulfobacteriota bacterium
TTATACCCCACAGAGGGGTACTGAAAATAGTCCAGGACCTTTAAAAATTCCAGTTTATCTGGGTTAGATGTTTTGTCGGGTTGAAGTTACAATAAAGGATTCCGTGAATCCGGCTGCGGCCAGATGTATCTCTTCCAGCTTGGCAGTGACGAAATCCGTGCCGGCCGACACCTGCACCCCGTAGAATGAATAGTCGCCCCGATCATACATCTTTACCGCGGCCTCTTTTCCTAGAAGGTTCAGTTTGTCAACCAGTTGCCGGACGTTGTCCGGATCTACGTATGTACCGACATTAATAAAAAAATCTCTATGCGTCAGGTCGGAGCGAAACGTGCTCGGATTATTATTATCCGAGTTCATTGAGTCCTTGTTTTGTTTTTGATCCTGTTCATTCCGGCTGACCACCACGCTTTCATTGAGACGGGAAAACATGGGCGGGTACTCTTCAGTCTCTGCATCTATGATCTGGTTGTGACGATGTTGCCGGTATGCATCACGGATGGCCACGTAATGATCAAAAGATTCTTCCTTGAACCGCTCATAATCACCCAGGGCCAGCGATGTATTGTTTACTGTGTTGCCGAAGTAAGCCCCAACGGCTGCCGATTTGTCCGCTGCCGGAAAATAGGTCAATGGGTTGAACATTGAATCTCCGGCAAGGCCGACCGTGTCTCTGAGATTTGATGGGCCGATCACGGGCCAGAATAGATAAATACCTTCCCCAACGCCGTATATTGCCAGTGTCTGGCCCAGGTCTTCCTTTTTGGGGATGAGTCCGAATTCAATTTTTGCAGGGTCGCCGAGTCCGGCGACTCCTGCTGTAGTATTGATTAGAAATCTGGCCGTCTCTATCCCTGAATTTTTCACCTTCCCCTGGAGAAGGTTGTTGGCTATCCGCACAGGGCTCATCAGGTTATTAAATGCGTTGCTGATACAGACACGGAAATCTTTTGGAATAATTTTGGAAAAAACCGTGGCCACCGGTTTTATCAGCCGGAAATAGAGCATATCGTTAAAATGATAAAAGGCTCGGTTGATGCCTTCCAGAGGATCAGCTACATCTACTGTTGTTTCCGTGTCATCGAAATCTTCCATTATCAGATCATCGCCGTCCACAAGAGTGTTTCCTGTCCCATTTGTAGTTGAGCAGGCGGAAAACGAGACAAGGAAGAGGAACATCGTGATCCGGGAGGTGATGAGAAAAAAATATCGGGTTTTCATTTTTATCCGCTGAAGTCGCCGGTCTTGCGGGAATTATTCATAGTGTGAAGGTATTTTTGATGGAGCGCCTGAGAACGATTACAGTCTTAAGGAGTCTGCAAAATATGGGCCCCTCTGAACGGTTACGGTTGATCTGTCATAAAAAAAATGAAAAATCAGATCAGACATCACCGAAGATGTATTTGCTTACAAGTTCCTCCAGGTCCAGGGATGATTCGGTTTCTGAGATGAGTCCGCCATTGTCAAGCATCTTATCGGATCCGCCCGGGATGAGTTTGATGTATTTGTCGCCTATTATCCCTTGAGTCTTGACTGAAGCGATTGTGTCGTCCGTGACCGGCACATGCTTGTTAATCATCATCGAGACCCTGGCCAGATTTTCCTCGCCAAGGGAGATCTTTGACACCTTTCCGATTTTCACCCCGGCCATTTCCACGAATGCTCCAGGTTTGAGTCCGGAAACACTGTCAAAATCGGCAACTACGTTGTAGCTTTTGTCCATGGAAAAGAACGAAAATTCTCCAAACTGAAGCGACATGTATGTAAAACAGGCAAAGCCTGCGATTACGAACAAGCCTACCACGAATTCCAGACTTATTTTTTTCATTTCTCACCTTCCCGTGTATATATCGCCCATGGTATGACTGATCAAGCTCTTGATTTCCGGGATTTCAGATCTCTGAATCTCCTCCGGCGGCATGAATGTTGTGATCCGGCCTCTGTTTAGGACCACTACCTGGTCTGCCAGATTAAAGATCCTGGGAATGTCGTGACTGACAATGATGGACGTGTACCCTAACTCCTGTTGAGTATCAAAGAAGAGTCTGTATATCTCCATTGATTTTTCCGGATCAAGGCCGGTTGTAGGTTCGTCAAAAAGCATGATCCCGGGCTTTAACTGAATCGCCCTTGCAAGCCCGGCCCTCTTTTTCATACCTCCGCTCAACTGTGCCGGATATTTGTCTCCGTGCCCCTCCAGGCCGAACTGAATAAGTGAGGCGCGCACCTGTTCGCGGATTTCTTCGTTGCTCAGATCGGTCCGCTCCCGGAGCGGCAGGGCCACGTTGTCAAACAAGGTCAATGAGTCTAAAAGCGCGCCGCCCTGGAATAATACACCGAATTTTGTCCTTATTTCGATTAATTCCTTTTTCCGCATTTTGGTGATGTCACGACCATCCACCAGGACCTGTCCGGAGTCGGGTTTGATCAGTCCCAGAATGAGTTTCAAGGTCACGCTTTTGCCCTGTCCGCTTGCCCCTGCAATTACAGTGGTTTTTCCGGCTGGAAAGTCCATGCTCAGGCAATCGATGACTACCTGGGAATCAAAACTCTTTGTTACGTTTACAAGTTGAATGATTGGTTGGTTCATAACAGTATGGCCGTCAGCAGATAATCCCAGACCAGAATTGAAATGGATGAAATGACCACAGCCTGTGTGGTCACGCGGCTGACCCCCTCGGCGCCGAAACCGGCGTTTTTGATTTGGTGAACAAAATATCCCCGCCCGGTACATATCCATACAATGAGCACGGCAAAGACAAACGATTTTGTGATGCCGAGATTTATGTCCTGATTAACTAAACTTTGTTCAATGGATGAGAAATAGGCGCCGGGGTTGCCGTCCAAGAGTATGACGCCGGCAAAGTAGCCGCCAAAGATACCAACTACATTAAAGATCTGTGTGAGGATCGGCACCGAGATTATTGTGGCCAGGACCTTTGGTGAGATCAGATACCGGAAAGGGTTTACGGCCATGCATTCAAGCGCATCGATCTGTTCCGAGTTCCGCATGATTCCGATCTCAGCGCACATGGCTGATCCTGCTCGTCCTGTGACCATCAGGGCAGTTAAAACCGGTCCGAGTTCACGGATGAGACTCAATGCCACGACCGAGCCGAGCCAGCCGTCTGAACCGAATTTTCGCAGGGTATAGTAGCCCTGCAGACCCAGGACCATGCCTGTGAACGCCCCGGTGAAGAAGATGACTGAAACTGAGTTTGCGCCGATAAGCCTGATCTGTTTCAGGAGGGCTTTGAATCGAAACGGGCGCATGAATACGCCCATCAAGGAATGTGCGAGAAAGACTCCCATACGGCCAAGGTCATGCAAATAATACAATGAATTCCTGCCCAGTTTTTCAATAAAGTTGACGATCATTAATCAAGAATCTCTCGAGTGTCGCGTTATTTTTAA
>JAYEJK010000267.1:0-2879 GCA_034660535.1 Thermodesulfobacteriota bacterium
CAAGTAACCACTTTTAAAATCCTCAACGTAGCCCGGCTATGCCTGCGGTTTTAAAAGTGGTTACTTGATAGAACCTGACCTAAATCTGAGCGCTATATGGGTAAGTTATTTATTTCCACATCCCTTAAAACCAACCCCAAAATTTCCAGTTTATCCGGGGTAGTTGCAATAGGATCATCAAAGATGGATAAGAGGAAAAACGCGAGAAGCAGGAAAAAGGGGAATACAAGGCTTTTTTTCCCTCTGGTCCTAGCGCTTTTTCTGGCCGGCACTCTTTCGGCCGTGGTCTATTTTGTCTTCCTGGGACCGGGAATCGTCACACCTCCCAAACCCGAATCCCTGACCACTGTCTATAAAACAATTCCTTTGATCAATACGGAGAAACCTGGACCAGCCGACCCGGTTACCGACCCGGTGGTTGTCATTGCGCCGGAGATCAAAACACTTGTTGAAACTCAAGCTGAAACCGAAAAAAAACCTCTTGTCGCAATAATCATTGACGACATGGGTTACAGGAAGGCTGTTGGTGAACAATTTCTCGAACTGGATATGGGACTCTCCTTTTCCTTTTTACCGTTTGGGCCTCACACTAAGGATCTGTCTCAAAAGGCCGTGCAGCTCGGCAAAGACATTCTCCTGCACCTTCCAATGGAACCGAACGATTTGAAATCAGATCCGGGTCCAGGCGCGCTGATGCTTTCCATGAACAAAAAAACGATTCAAAAAATTTTTAAAAAAGACCTGGCCGAGGTTCCAATGGCCATTGGGGTCAATAATCACATGGGCTCCCGCTTTACAAGTAATCCCAAAGCAATGCGCATAGTTCTTGAACAGGTCAGGTCCGAAGGCCTTTTTTTTTTGGACAGCCTTACAACATCCAAAAGTGTGGGATTTTCAATGGCAGGGGCAATGGGGATAAAAACGGTCAAAAGAGATGTCTTCCTGGATAATGACCATAATAAGAGAAAGATCATTAACCAGCTTGAATCACTCGTAAAAATTGCGGAAAAACACGGTCAGGCAATCGGAATCGGTCACCCCCACAGGGAGACCCTTGATGCTGTCATAGAGTTTGGAAACAGGCTCAAATCCCGTGTGTCCCTGGTTGGGGTGCATGAGATTGGAATGATGAATGATGAATGATGAATGACAACAGCACCCCGAACCTCTGCACCTTTGAAGTTAAATGAACAGAATAATTACAATGACAACCGACTTTGGGCTGATTGATGAATATGTCGGCGTGATGAAAGGAGTGATTCTTTCCACATGCCCCTCTGTCCGGATAGTTGATTTGACCCACAACATCGGCCGCCATGACATATTACAGGCCGCGTATGTCATATATTCCTCATACCGTTATTTCCCTGAATCAACGATTCACATTATAGTTGTTGATCCGGGCGTCGGCTCAGACCGGAGGATCGTTCTTGTCAGAGCAAAAAGTCATTTTTTTCTTGCACCTGATAATGGGCTTCTCTCCCTTTTTATTTTAAATAAACATATTGATGTTGCTTATGAAGTGAATTGTGATCATCTGTTTTTAAAACCTTTAAGCAACACGTTTCACGGGCGTGATATCTTTGCGCCTGTTGCAGCGCAACTGGCCGGGGACTTGAAACCGGAACAGGTTGGATGTGAAATAGATCCTGACAAACTCGTAATACTTTCAATGCCCGAGGTCGAAATTGATCCCGCCCAAGGCCGGATAACCGGAATTGTATTGAGTACGGACAGCTTCGGCAATCTGATGACCAACATCCACAGGGAGAATATTTCCAAACTGTTACATAACAACGAGGAGCGCTCTATCTCAATCCGGATCAATGAGCGTATAATCAAAGGGATACGGACCTCGTTCGCCGGCTCTACCCCTGGAACCCTTATGGCTATATTCGGAAGCCGCGATTTCATGGAAATCAGTATAAATCGAGGACACGCGGCAAAAGCGCTGAAAGCCTCGCCCGGCGACGAAATTGTATTCTCATTAAACGAGTTTTATGGATAAAACAGCATTTAATCCCGAATATATTAAGGGTCTGGAAAGAAATAACTTGGATTTTCCGTTTCCGAACTGTATCACACCTTTAGCCGGTTTGACATCCCCGAAATCCTCACCGTAGCCCTGCTACGCTTGCGGTTTCGTGAATATCAAACCGACTAAATCTGCAACACATTTCGGATCGGAATTACCCAAGTTATTTCTTTCCAGACCCTTACGTCAGAAAGGTTTCAGCGGTTGAGGACAGATCTACTCTTGATTTCATGGGCGAAAGGGACACTTCGCCTTTTGACCTGATCACACGCCGTTATCCGGCTATTCTGATCTTAAAACCGTTTAATACCTGTCCCCAGATATGCGTATACTGCCAGCGGAACTGGGAAATTGAAGATGCCATGGCAAGCGGTGCATTTGCAGGCATGAAGAGGATCGATGCAGCGATCAAATGGATCAGCGAACACCCCTCCATTCACGAAGTCCTTTGAAGCTGTTTTCAATCTTCCAAGACTCGGGAAATGTTACTTGAGAGCGCGAGAGTATCGCAGTCTGCTCTCCATAGCGCCCGATGGTTCCAGGATTTATGAATTCTACCCATGGGAGAAGAATATTTCATCCGACAACCAGACCTGCATTTACACGGACATTCCAATCCTTGAATACCTCGAACGCCTCGAAAAGGCGGGAGAGAACGTATCGGATTACGATACAATCTGGTATTATTATTCTGATTATAACGGATTTGGGGGAGGTGATGGGTGATGGGTGGCATGGACAAACTTGTTTGTCCGTGTCTCCTTTTGGGCTCGGTGACTAGGCGATTTAATAAATGCGCATGACTCGAATCATTGAAGTGCCGGATAATTCTTTTCTTACTTCG
>JAYEJK010000268.1:0-2879 GCA_034660535.1 Thermodesulfobacteriota bacterium
TAATTCTCATAAATCTGACCATTCGGAGTCCCTTGTTCCGGTCACTTTGCAGTCGATTTTTCCCTTTTGAAGAAGGATTTCAAGAGGGTCTTCCGCTTTTACCTGGTCGATTGTTCGGATGATCCGTTGTGTCACCGCTGACCTTGCAATCGAATATCCCCTTCCCAGGATCGCAAGCGGACTGACTGCATCGAGCAGTGCGGATGCGGCCTTAAGTTCCTTTCTTTTCCGCTCAAGTTGCATTTCCGTGAAAAGGTTTAACTGCCTGACCAGTTCCATAGTCCATTGACGCTGATGTGACAGCCGCTGCGTGGGGTTTTGATTAAGCGTCTTGGCATATGCCCTGTCAATCCTTGTTCTCCGATCTGCCAGGAGATCGGAAAATGCATGAAACAGTTTGATCTGGGACTGGTCCAGGACCAGCATGAAGTGAGACAGCATGGAAGTGGGGTCTCCCAGCATCCTGCCAAAAGTCTCTATGTCTGAGTAATGATCATCAATGATTCTTGTGACGTTTCGGGTCAACCGTTCCTTGAGAAATGAGATTCTCTCTCGAATTGCCGCGCCGTCGGGAATCACTGCCTCGGCCGCGGCTGTGGGCGTCGGGGCCCGGTAATCCGCTGCAAAATCGGAAATCGTGAAATCAATTTCATGGCCTATTGCGGAAACCACTGGCATTTCGGATGCGTGAACAGCTCTGGCCACCTTTTCTTCGTTAAACGGCCACAGATCTTCGATTGATCCGCCGCCGCGGCAAAGGACAATAACACTTGTCTTTTTCCTCTCGTTTAAAAGGGTAAGCGCTTCAACTATTTCATCAGCAGCCCCCTGTCCCTGAACCCGTACCGGAAAAATTTCTATAGGAACGGACTTTAGCCTGGTTTCGGCAATTTTAAGAAAGTCAAAGAGGGCTGCTCCGCTTGGAGATGTGACAAGGGTTACGGATTCCGGGACCAGGGGAAGGCTTTGCTTTTGGGATTCGTCAAATAACCCTTCTTCCGCGAGTTTTTTTTTGAGCATCTCAAAAGCGATCCGGAGTTCGCCTGCGCCCTTAAGATCCATGACGTCCACGATGAGCTGATACTCACCGCGGGGTTCATATACGGAGATCCGGCCCGTGCAGATCACTTCCGTGCCTTCTCCGGGATTCGTTCGCAGATATCGCTGCTGAGATCTGAACATCACAGCCTTGAGCTGCGATTCCCGGTCTTTGAGTGTAAAGTAAAGATGTCCTGAATAGGGACGCCGAAGGTTGGAAATTTCGCCGACAACCGTTACAAAATTGAACCCCGATTCCAGGAGCCCTTTGATGGATTTTGTGATTTCAGTTACAGTCTGGATTCTATTTGAAGAAGGATTTATCATTTTCCATACATGGTAAATATTTATTATCGGTTCGTCGAGGGGTTTTTAACTAATCGGTAAAATCAAAGATGCATTTTTTTTGCGTTGCAGTTATATTGTCTTTTTTATTGTTTTGGTTGAAAACCGGTAACTACTCAAGTTGTCAGGTTCACGGTTGGTCGCCTTACGCTCTTTAGTTTTGTGGGGTGGGCTGTGCCCACCTGAACAACTGGACCCCTGGAACGTTGAATCCTTGAACTTTGAACCTTGAACTTTGAACCTTGAACCTGAGCGGTTAAAGGGGTATTGCATGAGCGATAAGAGTGCATTCGACATTAAAAATTTTGAAACAATAGATATCGAAAGAAAACGTGATGTCCTTGATGAACTGAATCTGCCTCCCGGAGTGGCTTCATTCCTTAGAAAAAATAAAAGGAATATCAAAATTGCCGTAGTCGTGATCACGGTGGTGGTCTTCGGCTGGGTCTTTCTGGATCATTATGCGGAGACCAGGCGAGATGAATCCGTGGCCCTGCTTGCCAAGGCCCTCAAGGAGAAGCCGGGCGCCGCTAAGGACCTGCTCATGGCGGATCTTTTGTCCGACTACGGGGGCACTGACGCCGCATTGCTGGGTCGGTTGGAAACGGCCAACACGGCCTTTGACGATAAAAGATTTCAGGATGCAATCAAGGGCTATCACGAGGTTTTAAAGGATGTTGCCGCAAACAACCCTCTTATCCCCGTGCTTCAATACGGGCTGGCCTATGCGTATGAATGTAATGATGAACCGGACAAAGCCCTGACCCATTTCACGAATCTCAGTGAAATGCCCGGCTTTAAAAGCGAAGGACTCCTTGCCATGGGAAGAATCTATGAAAACAAGGGCGCTTTTGACAAGGCAAAGGAAATTTACGAAAAATATCTGGCTTTAAAGGATACGCTTGCCCTTTCCGAAACGGCCTGGGTCGAGGACCGGCTGGGTAAATTGAATGATGAATGATGAATGCGGAATGTTAAAGCTCCACGGCATTTTGTTATCCATCCATTGGTTGTTCATTATTCATCATTCAGCATTCATAATTCATCATTCATAATAATGTTACGTAACATGTTAAAATCAAAAATTCATCGGGCTACTGTTACCGATTGCAACCTTAATTACGAGGGTAGTCTCACCGTAGACGGCGCCCTGCTGAAAGAAGTTGATTTGAAACCCTTTGAACATATATTTGTCTATAATATCAATAACGGTGAACGATTTGAGACCTACATTATCGAGGGAGAGGCCGGTTCCGGCGTCATAGGTTTAAACGGCGCCGCCGCTCGAAAAGGTCTTGTCGGAGACCTCATCATCATCGCCGGTTACGCAATGTATTCACCTGATGAGCTTGAGGATTACAAACCAAGTATTATAATGCTTGACACGAATAACCGCAGAATATAAGGAATGATGAATGGTATAGTTGAATAATCCTCAGCGCAAACATCTTCGTCCGTTTGCCGATATCTTGCAGTTTCTTACTCGTTTTTTCTCC
>JAYEJK010000269.1:0-2875 GCA_034660535.1 Thermodesulfobacteriota bacterium
GGACGAAAAGGGATTTACATCAAGAAGGATATCCAGGGCATCTTCGTAAAGCCCCATTGCGACCTTTTCAGCATAACCGCGGGTGTCGGTATGCACAGGGCATGCGGCCATGCAGGGAGGCACAATACTATCCTTTCTGTTTTGTTGCATAGGATTCAGCGTTTTTTTAATATTGATGGACTCGTAAAAAGTCCATCGTACCGAATAAGATGGCTAAGTAAAAAGTTCGCTATACAAGGAGTAGCAATTTTTCAGGTACGAGGCCATACATGTGGTATGCCTCGTGCCTGAAAAATTGCTGCGACGCAGTAGATCGGACTTTTTACGACGCCATCAATATTGGATTTGCGCGGTTAGGAAAAGGCCGAAATGAGGTAAAGAGAATGTTGCTGTTTCAAACCATTAGTAATCAAGTGTCAGCCGTTGGTTTGTGGTTATTTTTGAACATGATGCCCTTGGGCGAGTAGGGGCGATCACAAGGATCTCCCCTACATTGTTTTTCCAGGTCTCTACGCACTCCACTGCTTCAGATATGCGGGTATATGGCCCGCCTCCCTGGGTCCGATGAGAATTTCCCAGTCAGGCAGCTCTTCTTCCAGTTCCCCGCTGATTCCTGCCAGATAACCTGGAATTACGAGCTTGCGATGTTTGACCTTATCCTCGATTCCGGATTTTTTCACAAAGGGAGCAATGGTATCGGCGCCGAATTTCCCTGCGGCCCACGCAGTCAGAACTGAAAGCCCCTCTGTATCCTTGACCATCAGATAGCTGGGCACACGGCTGCTGTCGACCTCTCCTGACACAATAAAGTAGGTCAATGAAAAATTTCCTGTAATCAGCACTGGAGAGTCCTCTGTCGGGGCGCCGATTTCATAGATTTTCTGGTCGACCGCCATGGGCCGCTGAGGATCGGTAAAGATGTTCAGGCTTGCAAGGAGAAGCGGGAACAGACTGTGACCCTCGATTTCCGAAAGCACAATGATACTGCCGTATTTTGCCGTCATCTGGCATGCAATCATTGCCTCCATCATTGGATCATCCGTCATTTCACATGGGAACACAATTGTGGGGAACCCAAAGGGCTTGAATTTTTTTATCAGCGCTGATCTTCGAATAATAATCTGATCGTCCAGCAGTTTTCCGGATGTCCTTGATCCGGAATCAAGAACCAGATCCTTTAAACCCATGCTTATCAGTTTGTCGGAAACCTCTGCAAGTTCTTCCAGGTCTTTTCCCTTGACTGCCAGCGGACATGACAGCTCCTTGGCCAGATTGCCGAGCGTTTCGGCATTATCCTTTGTAGCGGCATAGATGAGAGGCTTTCTGTTTGAACAGGATTTGGCTGCCTGGGTTAATGCTTCCACATCTTCGTTCATGAGCACCAGTCCCACATCAATATCGCTGCAGACCTTTTCCACCAACGCCACATATCTGGAAGCATCTCCGGATTCACCCTTAATGGCAATCATGGCGGGCTTTAAGAAAACACCAACACGTTCAAAGACCATTTCCTTGAATTTGGTCAGTTTACTTAAAACCTCCGGCTCCTCCATTTTGTCTGAGATAAGAAGCGTAAACGCCGGAGGATTTTCGAACCGTTTTTCATGGCGGAAAAGAACGGTTTCCCCGCCAAGTTTTACTTCCTGTTCACCAGTGCCGATACTTACAGTCCTTACAGGGGGAGCGGATGCCTCACCGATTTCCGCCTTAACATCATCGCCTATATCCGGGCAGGCTTCAAGTTCAGCCTGACCTGTCGCCAGTTTCATGGCAAACGCTAGGCATGTCGGGACGCCGCACTTCCCGCAGTTTGTTTTGGGTAGTTTTTTAAATATCTCTATTCCTGAAAGTCCCATTGCCTGTCTTCTCCTTAAAATAATTATATATTACATCAACGGATCCATGGTAAAAGCGGGATGTCCTTTTTCTTCAAGAAACGGCAGGATCTCCTCTTCCGTCATTCCTACTGTTTCATCGGCGACCATATCAAGAAAATCAGGGATACCCATCTCTTCGCATATCGGTTTTATCCGTTCCGCAATCTCTTCTTTCAAATTCTTGGGAAGCCAGGTTATTCGTTTCAGGCCTCCTTCGGCCTTAAAGAATTTTTTGCTGGCAATATAATGCTTGCTGATCCCGAGAAAACCGGGTGTCTGGGCGCCGCCTCCCACCATGCCTGCCAGAGTGGTGAATTTCATTCCACACGGTGTCATTCCGTAATAATCCCTGTTAACAACCATAATACCGTTGCAGATAGGAAGAATTGTGGCCACGCATTCAAAACATCCGCATGCAGTCATGGGAAAGTTCATCAGGCTGTAAGCGCTGACCATCTCCACATTCTGACCTGAAGCCTTATAAATAAAATCCTTGATCCCTTTCCATTGACCGAGCACGGGATCAATAACTTCTCCCTTAATGATCGGCTGGTTTGGTCCTGTCGGGTTGATTTCAAATGATGCCTTACAGTCGAGCCAGTTGTAGGCCCCGCACATCCCGGTCCGTTCCGGCGTAATGATGCAGACATGGCTGGGAGCAAAAGACTGGCACAGTGTACAGGAATAATAGGTTTCTTCAGTTTCGTCGGTCATCCCTTTCACCCGGTCGTCTCTCTGCCTGTACACGGCTTTGGAAAGCTCCAGAACCTCTTTGACCTTCTCTTCATCGGTATAGATCTTAATCTGTACCTTGTCTACTATATTTCCAAACTCCTGGTGGTACCTGGCATGCATTACCTTTCCAAGATCCTTGAGCAGGAACCCTTTTGCAACAACATCCTTTCCCACCCTGATCCACATAATATTTCTCTGCCCGATATGCATTATCCCCTGAACATAATTAACCAGGTGATGGATCTGGCGTTCAAGGATCGGCT
>JAYEJK010000270.1:0-2869 GCA_034660535.1 Thermodesulfobacteriota bacterium
TCGGTTTGATATTCACGAAACCGCAAGCGTAGCAGGGCTACGGTGAGGATTTCGGGGATGTCAAACCGACTAAAGGTGTGATGCAGTTCGGAAACGGAAAAGCCAAGTTATTTCTTTCCAGACCCTAGGGTTCGCTCAAAAATAAATTTACATTTTCAGGTGTCGAGGCGCCCGCATGGCAAGGCGCCGTGAAGTTATTTTTAAGCGAGCCCTAAGCTGCCTGCCTGTTCAGGTAATTGTTCTCACCGGCCGGACTCGCTTCCTTCATTGCCAGGTACTCATCAAAGCCCATCATCACGTCGATGATGCCGTCCGGAGTGATTTCGACAATCCTGTTTGCCACGGTGGACACAAACTTATGGTCATGGGAGGCAAAAAGCACCACCTCCGGAAAAGCCATCAGGGCGTTATTCAAAGAGGTGATTGACTCAAGGTCGAGATGGTTGGTGGGCTCATCGAGAATAAGGGCGTTGGCTCCGGAGAGCATCATCTTGGAGAGCATGCAGCGCACCTGTTCGCCACCGGAGAGAACAGAGGTCTTTTTCATCGCCTCCTCTCCGGAAAAAAGCATTTTGCCTAGGAAACCCCGGAGAAAACTCTCATTCTCTTTGGGAGGTGAAAACTGGCGCAGCCAGCCGATAAGATCAAGCTCCTCATTATTGAAATACGCATTATTCTCTTTCGGGAAATAGGCGTTGTTGATGGTCACCCCCCAGCGGAACCTGCCTTTGTCCGGCGCAAGCTCCCCGGCCAGAATCTGAAACAGGGTGGTTTTTGAAAGGCTGTTGGCCCCGACAAAGGCGATTTTGTCGCCTTTGTTGACAGTGAGGGTGAGATCCTCAAACATGGAAATCCCGTCGATCTCTTTGGAAAGACCGTTGATCTCCAGAATGACGTCACCGCAGGCCCGTTCCGGCTTGAAAACGATGTAGGGATATTTTCTGGAGGAAATCGGCATGTCCCCGAGGGTGAGCTTCTCAAGCAGCTTTTTCCGTGAGGTGGCCTGCTTGGCCTTGGAGGCGTTGGAACTGAAACGCTGGATGAATTCCTTAAGCTCCTCCGCCTTGGCCTTGGCCTTTTTGCTCTTGGCCGCCTTCTGGCGGAAATGGAGCTGGCTGGCCTGATACCAGAAGTCATAGTTGCCGACATAGACCAGGATTTTGCCATAATCGATATCCGCCATATGAGTGCAGACCTGGTTCAGGAAATGGCGGTCATGGGAGACGATGATCACTGTGTTCCGGAAGCGGGAGAGAAAAGCCTCCAACCAGGTGATGGTCTTCAGGTCCAGCTGGTTGGTGGGCTCGTCCAGAAGCAGGATGTCCGGGTTGCCGAACAGGGCCTGGGCCAAGAGCACCCGCACCTTATCGCTGCCGTCAAGCTCTTTCATTTTTTTCTGACGCATCTCTTCCGGGATGCCGAGGCCGTTTAACAGCACCGCGGCCTCTGCCTCTGCCTCATAGCCGTTCATTTCACCGAACTTGACCTCCAGATCTCCGGAACGGATGCCGTCTTCCTCGGTAAAATCAGCCTTGGAATAGAGTGCCTCGCGTTTGGCCATCACCTTGTACAGCTTTTTATGGCCCATGATCACGGCATTGAAAACGGTGTGCTCGTCAAAGGCGAACTGGTCCTGGTTGAGCACCGCAATGCGCTGTCTCGGCCCCTTGGTAATCTCGCCCCGATCAGGCTCAAGCTGACCTGCCAGGATTTTCAGAAAGGTGGATTTGCCCGCGCCGTTCGCACCGATCAGGCCATAGCAGTTGCCAGGGGTGAATTTGATATTGACGTCCTGGAATATGACCCTCTTGCCATAGGAGAGAGCAACATCGGATGCGGTTATCATGGTTGTGTCCTCATAAAAAAAGCCACAAGGAAACTCCCCGTGGCATATAATGTTCTTGGTAAGGAAAAGCAGGGCTTAAAGCTGTTAATCTTCCTGAAGAGAAAGATTCTTCTTTTCCCCAGCAGAATTATTCTGTTTTTCCAGCTTGCGCTGCTTTTTTTCCTCTTTTTTCTTTTTCTTAGCCAATTCTTTCTGGCGCTTTTCAAATGAATAGTTTGTTCTGGCCAAGATTCTGTCCCTATATTAATGGTTGGTGTTTGGCGTAATAAAAGATACTGCGGAAAAAAAACCCCCGCAAAATGCGGGGGTTTTTTTCATGGTCAAAATTTAGTTTTACAGCTGGACAACCTGGGCGGCTGCCGGGCCTTTAGGACCGTCAACAATCTCGAATGTTACCCGAGCGCCCTCCTGGAGGGATTTGAAGCCTTGCGCCTGGATTGCGGAGTGGTGAACGAAAACATCTGATCCACCATCCTGCTCGATAAAACCAAAACCCTTTGCATCATTAAACCATTTTACTGTACCTTCAGGCATCTTGAACTACTCCTTACTGTTCGCGGTTCACATCTGGAACCGCTTAAATGATAAAATGCCGGTGTATGAAAATATAACCCGGCAGGCAGCCATTGTGTTCAAACAAAAAAACCGCACTCCCTTTTTTTGAGGATTGTGCGGCTATCTTTTCCGTAATTTATGAACTACAAATAGTGACTACACAACGATGAATCTAATAATAACCGAAAATTCCAGAAAAGCAACAACTTTTTTTGCAAAAGGGCAGAGCATGATGAGCAGTTACAGCAAGAACACGTCGTTGACATTAAGATAATTGATGTTTCAGATTATGGCATTGTTAATTTAATATAGCTATGCTATCATGAGGTCTCAACTTACCGCAGGAGGTCTCATGGCTATTTGTCCAAAATGCAGTTCTGAAAAATGTGTGAAAGATGGTATTATAAACGGAAGGCAGCGTTATCGTTGCAAATCTTGCAATTTTAGGCATACCGTTCAACATCACGG
>JAYEJK010000271.1:0-11360 GCA_034660535.1 Thermodesulfobacteriota bacterium
GGCAAGAAATCAAAAGGGTGAAATATTTTTAAATAGTTACACGCAACTGTTAAGGTACTTATACCCCTCAGGGGGGTACTGAACAGAGTCCAGGACCTTTAAAAATTTCCAGTTTATCTGGGTTAGCCCTTTGTAAGGAGTGGATAAAAGTGAAGAATAAAGGTGGGGGTAAATGATTGCATACTGCGGATTAGATTGTTCAAAATGTGAAGCGTATATTGCGACTCAAAGCAATGACAACGGAAAAAGAAAGGAAATCGCTGAAAAATGGACGGCTCAATACCATGCGGATATAAAACCGGAGCATATCAATTGTGATGGTTGCAAATCAGGTGGGGTGAAATTTTTCTATTGTGAAAATATGTGCGAAATTCGAAAGTGTTGTTTAGAAAAATCACTTGTCAATTGTGCGGCTTGTAAAAATTATGTGTGTGAAATATTACGAAAATTCATAGAGATGGCCCCACAAGCAGGAAAAGCGCTTGAACAATTAAGAGGTTAAGATTGGTTTTTTCACTGTTTTCACTCATAACAGGACAATTCGTTTGACATGTCTTCCCGTATGTAGTTTATTATCCTGTTTCATTAACATCCCTCAGCTTTATATAAGGAAAAAATATGAGTAAAAGAACATTTCAACCCAGCAATATCAAAAGGAGCCGTACACACGGTTTTCGTTCCAGGATGAAGACAAAGGCTGGAAGAGCCGTTATCAACCGGCGCAGAGCGAGGGGGCGTAAACGCCTGGCCGCCTGAGGTCTCTTATAATTTTTTGCTGCCTGGGCGAGACTGGAGATGCATTTTACGCACTTTTCGCTTCCCAAATCAAACCTTATCAGAAAACCCGGTGAATACAATCGGGTATATAGACACGGGAATCGGCATCGCGGCAGTCATTTCACTCTGATAACCGCGCCCAATGACAGTAAGGAAAACAGGCTTGGCATCAGCATTCACGGGATCAATGGAGCTGTAAAAAGGAACAGAATCAAGAGGATTATCAGGGAATTTTTTCGACTGAATCAGGACGTTTTCAAAAAAAGGGTCTTTTTATCATCAAACACCAATTCGGAGACGTATACCGGAAATGACCCCAAAGCCGGGTGTGCCGGCGCTGAATTATCCCCAGGAATGGACATGGTATTTGCCATACGCAAAGGATTTTCAATAGACAGCCCGCATGACTTAAAAATTGCGGTAAAATCGATTCTTTACAAGGACAACATCAAGTCTTGAAACAGATTGACGGTCTTTTCAGGGGAAGTGACGTCCAGATGCAGCAGGGCATAGTTTCTGCTATTCATTTATTTTCATCCGGCCGGGAAATAGACGTGTGTCATAAACATCGCCCGGCCCCCAGTTCTGTTTCCTTTTCAGGAAAGGGGTGATTAACATAATGGGAAGGGCATGTATCTTTCTGATAAGGATGTATCAACTGTTCCTTTCCCCCCTGTTTCCTCCTTCCTGTCGATTCATACCCTCCTGTTCCCAGTATGCCATTGATGCCGTTGCCAGACACGGAGTGGTGTATGGGCTTTTCCTCGCGTTTCGCCGGATACTGAAATGCCATCCTTTTCATCCGGGCGGATATGATCCTGTTGAACGCTGACAATTGATAATTGATTTTTATCGTTACCCCGGCATCCTTCATTATACACGGTTAACACTTTTTGAAAATATATGGTAGAGTGCCCGCTCTACCTAAACTAATGATAAAAGTGTAGATTGTCTTTTAACCGATATGTTGAGGATGCCTTTATTTTAGGGCGAGCCCTAAGGAAAAACAACTTCATGGAAACTCAACGAGTGCTTCTGGCTATTGTAATTTCAATGGCCATCTTAATGACCTATCAATTTTTGGTTGTTCCTCAGCAGCCGGAGAAAATTCTTCAGGAAAACATTGCCGAACAAATTGACCCCTTGGTTGAAAGTCCGATGGGGGCCGAGTCCATAGAACCGGCGCAGTCACAGCTTTATTCGACCGCGCCGGCCGTTACCACAGGTCTTCCCACATCTGCCGAAAACCGGGAAACGCCGATCGAACCTGTCCGCCTAGGCCGGGACATCCCTGTGGATACCAGTCTTTATTCGGCAATTGTCTCGGAAACCGGCGGGGGATTTAAAAGTTTTAAACTGAAGCAGTACAAAGAGTCCATGGATATTGATGCGGGGGACAAGGAACTTGTCGCTACGAATGAAACGGCATGGCAACTTCCCCTTTATTTTTTCTGGGGCGTTGATCCGTCTAAGGCAAGGGTACCGGTGTTAACTGCGGACAAGGAATCCGTCTCCGTGACCGGCGAGTCGGGAAAAGAAATCCTGTCCATGACAAGCCGACTTTCTTCCGGGGTCGAGATCACGCGCAGCCTGGTATTTTCCAATCAGGACTACCTGGTTCAGCTTGAAATAGATATTTTTAACAACTCACCGCAACAGGTACATGGGACTCCTTACTTAAGCATGACCAACAAACCCTTTTCCCCGGATGCCGCCAATCGGTTCCTCTTCAACGGCCCGGCCGTTTTTTCAGATAATCACCTTGAAGAAATTAAGGTGAAGGACTTAAGTGACGGTCCCAAGACACTGAAGGGAAATTTCAAATGGGTCGCGTACGAAGACACCTATTTCATGTGCGGCATCATTCCGCAATCCGACTCCTCAAATGCGGCTGATGCGAACACTATCAGGTTTTCTGTTTCCGATGAGGACCGGGTAGCCACGCTTCTTTCAGGCGATCTTGAACTCATCCCTCCTCACGGACATAAAAAATATCACTACACGATCTATTTTGGCCCCAAGAAACTGGATACTCTCAAGGCGATGGGTTATGACCTGGACAAAATCGTCAATTACGGCTGGTTTGACATTATCGCCAAGCCGGCGCTATCCCTCTTGAACCTGCTTTACAGGTTTGTTCATAACTACGGTTTGGCCATCGTTCTCGTAACAATAATTTTTAAGCTTCTCCTTTGGCCGATTAGCCAGAAGGGTATGAAGTCCATGAAGACCATGCAGAAAATCAAACCCAAAATGACAAAACTGCAGGAAAAATATAAGAACGATAAGGAACGGTTGAACCAGGAAATGATCAAGATGTATCGAACGTACAAGGTCAATCCCATTGGCGGCTGCCTGCCCATGCTCGTTCAGATTCCTCTGTTCTTCGCGCTTTATAAAGTATTGCTGCAGTCCATCGAACTCCGGCACGCACCGTTTATGCTCTGGATTACAGACCTGTCCGCTCCGGATCGTCTTTACCTGGGGTTTGATATCCCGTATCTCGGCGGACTCCCGGTGCTCACACTTCTCATGGGCGGCAGTATGTTCCTTCAGCAGAAGATGACGCCTGCCCCTCTTGACCCGACGCAGGCCAAGGTTATGCTCTTCATGCCGGTTCTTTTCACATTCATGTTCATCAACTTTTCATCCGGACTGGTCCTTTACTGGTTTGTTAACAATCTTCTATCCATTGCCCAGCAGTATTTAATTAACCGGAGCCCGGATTAAGGGTCGGCTCAGAAATAACTTTACATTTTAAGGTTTCAATGTGATGCAGATTGGAGTGACCCCAAGTGCTCGAAACCGGAGGAATAGCAGCGCTCTTTTGAGGATTTCGAGTACCTGGGATCGCTTCAAGATGCGTTGCAGTGGGGCCTCGAAAATGTGAAGTTATTTATGAGCCGACCCTAAGTTCAGTGAGTTGAAGAAATTTCGAGAGGTGACTAACCCAGATAAACTGGAAATTTTAAAAGGTCCTGGACTCTGTTCAGTACCCCCCTGAGGGGTATAAGTGCCTTAAAACATGTAGCACCGCAGGCGTCACATATAACTTCAGAGTTTTTCTGCCACAAAAAACAAGAAAATTACCACTAAGGCACTAATTACGCCTCGCAGGTTGTAACCGTTCAGAGGGGCTCCATATTTTGCAGACTCCTTAAGAATGTAATCGTTCTCAGGCGCTCCATATGGGCGTTAGCAGTTCGGCTCACTATATAAGTAATATGTGAGACGGGCTGATCACGTTCAGATGGAGCGCCTGTGAACGATTACCGCAGGTTGTGTCCATCCATACCTGGAGAATCAATAAATGTCTGAAAAAACGGAATTTATGGGAAGCGACATTGCTGACGCAATAAAAAAGGCTTGTGAAAGTTTAAACGTTTCCCAGGAAAATCTTGACATAGATGTGCTTCACACGGGATCCGCGGGTATTTTCGGGCTTTGCCGGAAAAAGGCAAAGATTTTGGTCTCGGTCAAGAAAAAGGAAGAGACGAAACCTGAGATAACAGCCGCCATTGACGCTTCTTCCGCAGAAAAGCCGCCTGCTCCCGAACCTGGGGAACAAAAACAGCCTGAACCTGAAGAAATTGAACCTGGGGAAAAACAACCTGAGCCGAAGGAACAGCCTCAAAAGTCAAAACCTGACACGGCTGAAAAAACGGCTTCTGTTTCAGAACCTGAGAAAAAGACAAGGGAACCTGAAAACAAACAAATTTCGGATATTTCAGACAAGAAGAATATACCTGCGGAAGAATCCGCCGGAGAAGAGATTTTAGAGGTCTCAACCGAGGATCAAGAAGAAGTCAAGGCGGCTTTGGTCAAATTGCTCCAACTTATGGAATTCCCTTCAGAAGTTTCAGTTGCCTGCAAGCAGAATAAAATTACCGCCCACATCACCGGCGAATACGTTGACGACATTGTAGGGCCTGAAGGCCAGGTACTTGACGGCATCCAATACCTCATCCGGAAAAAGATCAGCAAAGATTTTTCCGGCAACATCATGTTTTCCCTTGATGCAGGTGATTTTCGGGCTACTCGTACAAAAGAATTAGAAACTCTGGCCCTGAAACTGGCCGACGAGGTCAAGGAAACCAGCAAAACTCTGACGATTCGGGCTCTGAGTCCTGCTGAACGCCGCATTGTTCACATAGTCCTGCAAAACGACAATACCATCCGAAGCAGGAGTGTGGGAGAGGGACTTTTTAAGAAAATACTTATATATCTTCCCGGTAAGGGTAGGAAAAAATCTTCGTATAAACGGAAAAAACCGGGCAATTTTTCAAAAGCGAAGAAAACAAAATCATAAATTTTGATTACGCCGGAACACGCCGAGTCAACCATTGCCGCAATTGCCACCCCGCCTGGACCGGGCGGGATAGGGATTGTCCGGATCAGCGGGCCGGACTCTCTTAACATCCTCAAACAGCTCTTCCATCCTCGTTATCCTCAAAAAGAATACACAAGTCACAAGATGTATTACGGCTGGATCCAGGATCCGGCCACTAAAAATACCATAGACGAGGTGCTGGCCGTATACATGCGCGCCCCGCATACCTATACCAGGGATGATGTGGTGGAAATCCACTGCCATGGCAGCTACCTGGTACTTCAGGCAATCCTTGCCCGTGTCCTGTCAGCCGGGGCCAGACCGGCAGATCCCGGAGAATTCACTAAACAGGCATTTCTAAACGGCCGCATCGATCTCACCCAGGCCGAGGCCGTTCTTGAACTCCTTCAGGCAAAGACCGGAGAAGGACTGGATATAGCAGCAGCCCGGCTCAAAGGTCAACTCTACGACAGGGTTTCATCGATTCGCGACGCGCTTTTATCCGCCCGTTCCATAATCGAGGTGGCCATCGATTTTCCGGACGAGGATGCGGAGATATTAAATCCTTTGAACCTGAAACAGGATATCAATCAGAATGTCCTTGCCGGGCTGGAGGCCCTTATCGTCTCGGCAGACTGCGGCAAGATATTTTTAAACGGTATCTCGGTAGTGATTTTGGGCCGTCCCAATGTCGGCAAATCAAGTCTCTTAAATGCGCTCCTTCAAGAAGACCGGGCCATTGTAACAGCAGCGCCCGGAACCACCAGAGATACCATTGAAGAATACCTGAACATTAAGGGAATGACTGTCCGGATTATAGATACCGCCGGGATTCGGGAGGATGCGGAGGCCGTTGAGGAGAAAGGAATTTTAAGAGCAAGACAGAAACTTGAAGAGGCTGACCTTGTTCTTTTGCTCGTTGACGCATCAGTCGGTCCCACAGACGAAGATCACAGATTGTATGAAAGCATGAAAGAAAGGCCGTTGCTGCTTGTGGTTAACAAGATTGACATTGCCTTTGACCTGGATTTAAATATATACAAGGATTTTTTTCCAGGCGCAGCCCTTGCACCGGTATCAGCTAAAACCCGTGACGGCTTTGGCGACCTTGAAGCAGCCATTTTCAATTCCGTGACCTCCGGTTCCCTCACATGGGACCCGGGACATACCTGTGTTCCAAATGTACGGCATACGGCATCTCTCAAAAAGGCTTATGATTCCTCTAAAAAGGTACTGGACGGACTTGAAATTGATCTGCCGCCGGATCTCCTTGCAATTGAACTGCAGGCAGCCCTTGATTATCTTGGGGACATTATCGGACAGACGACCACGGAAGATATGCTGGATAAAATTTTCAGCGAATTCTGTATCGGGAAATAGTCTGTGATCGGTTACACAGGTGTCGGCCGGCTGTTAAAAAACAACTTGCCTGGTTGAGAAACCGCGTTTAATCCTGTACACTATTTTTGAACCATAATTTATAAGATTCTGAATAGGGGCATAAAAAAAGACGTAATCGTTCACAGGCCCTCCATCTGAACGTGATCAGTCCGGCTCACATATTACTTATATAGTGAGCCGCACTGCTAACGCCCATATGGAGCGCCTGAGAACGATTACAGTCTTAAGGAGTCTGCAAAATATGGGGCCCCTCTGAACGGTTACAAAAAGACAGGGTGTGACATGGAACAGTCCAAGCAGATAAACCTACTCAAGAGGATTCCATTTTTTAACGATTTCGACGACCATGAACTTCGTCAGTTCCTGTCGGTGAGCAAATGGTTGAAGGTCCCGAAAAATACGCTGGTCATTAAGGAAGAGACGACGGAAAGGATTTTTTACATCCTGGTCAAGGGAGAAGTTTCGGTCTTTAAGACAGATCCCGGCGGCGGGACCATTGAACTCACGACCCTCTCCACAGGGGACTGTTTCGGTGAGATGTCACTTGTAACAGAGATTAAAAGGACCGCAGGCGTTGTCACTACCACTCAATCTTACGTCCTGCTTGTGGAACCGGACATCATCAACACATCCAACGTGTTCCTGCAATTGAAATTTTTCAGGCGGTTCTGCGAAATTCTCGTGTCCCGTCTGATAATGGCTAACGACCGAGTGGTCGGCAAACTGGGACACGACGCTGAGGAGAAACCGAAACCCGCCCAAAAACAGGCTGAGGCAGGAAGCAGAAGCCCTGAAAAGGATGAGGAGCCTGATCTCCGGGAGCACAAGGAGAAAAGCGAACCGCCGCATCCCAGGCATGTTATTACTGTCCCACTTCCAGCCATGCCTGAAAAGAAAAGCAGGATTTCCAAGGCCCGCATGCAGCGCCAGATCCGTTCGGATTTTAATTTGCCGGTAAATCCGGCTGTATCCGCACAGTTAAACGTATACATGGAAGGTGATTGCGAAAACACACGGGCCTTTGCCGATCTGATCTGCCTGGATCCTGTTTTGTCTGCAAAAGTTCTCCAGGTAGCCAATTCCTCCTTTTACCGCAGGGCCTGTGCAGTCGCAACAGTGCCGCATGCCATGATAGCAGTGGGTATCCAGAATATCCAGAAAACAGTCGCGGAAACCATTGACCAAAGCCATACCATAGTACCGTTCAGCGGCTTCTCTACCCTTGCCAAGGCATATTGGCGGCATTCGGTGATAGTCGGCAGGATCGCTGAAATGCTGAAGGATATTATCCGGGTCAATATTCCAAACGATGTTGGTCTCGCAGGACTATTGCATGATCTCGGAGTCATACCTCTGGACATTCTTGAACCTGCTTTTTATCCGCAATTACTCAAACGCGGAACAGAGTTTAAATTGAACCTGCTGGAATCGGAAACCGAATACATCGGGACGGATCATGGTCGGGCAGGGGCCTGGATTGGTGAAAAACTTGGAATCCCGCAGGCATACCTGGACGTGATGAAGTTCCATCACAATCCTGAAAAGGCCAGGGACAATATTCTCCTGGTAGCACTTGTCCATCTGGCGGACGTCTTTGCCTCAGGCCGTGGTATATGTATCGGAGGGCCTGAATGCGAGGCCATCGTCCCTATCGAGTCATTTGCATGGGTAATGATTCAGGAACAGCACAAACCGTTTATGGAAGTAAACGTCAATGATTTCATTCAGTCTTTCAATCAGGAACTGGACAATATCTGGGACAAAATCACCGGCGGAATTCCGTTGTAGGGGGCCTGTCATTATGGAAATGGAACTTGTTGTTTCCAGGGATGATATAGAGAAGCGGGTCAGGGAACTCGGCAAAGAGATCACTAAGGACTTCCAGGGCGGCAAGTTGGTCGTCGTAGGAATATTAAACGGGGCCTTTATGTTCCTTGCGGATCTTGTCAGGGAAATTGATCTGCCGCTGGAAGTGGATTTTTTAAGGGCTGCCAGTTATGGAGCCGGGATATCTTCGTCGGGCGAGATAAAAATAACCAAAGACGTAGAGCTTTCCATTTATGATAAAGAGATACTTATTGTCGAAGATTTGATTGACACCGGCCTGACCCTTGCCACGATAAAGGAAAATCTGGAGAGCCGCACATCAAAATCCGTCCGAATTTGTGCACTGATTGACAAAACCGAACGTCGCGAAGTCGATTTCAAGGCCGACTACGTAGGTTTTGAGATTAAAAATGGGTTCCTCGTAGGCTATGGTATAGACTATGCGGAAAAATATCGCCAATACCGGGAAGTGTACCGCCTACAGACGTAAGCGATCACTTACGACCTGTCCCTAACCGCATAGCTCGAAATTTCCTCCTGTGCCGCTGTTTCAAGAAGTCTGATCACAGCCTTACCACCTCGACTATATTGCAGTGCAATGCAAGAAAGGCTTGACTTTTTTGCAAAGTTATGCAGAATAGTCGCATGAAGCGGACCCAACAAAAAATTATAACACAAGATCTTGCCAAGAAAATGGTTTTTTTAACCGGTCCACGGCAAGTGGGTAAAACTTATCTGGCACAGGAAATCGCAAAAGGATTTCAGAGATCCGTTTATCTGAATTATGATTACTTCGAAGATCGTGACATAATCAAAAGTGCAGGATGGTTGCCTGACACTGAACTCCTTATTCTCGATGAACTGCACAAGATGGCAGGCTGGAAAAATTATCTGAAAGGTGTTTATGATACAAGGCCCCGAAATCTAAAAATCATCGTGACCGGTAGCGCCCGCCTTGATACTTTGCGCAGAAGCGGGGATTCCATGGCCGGCCGTTTTTTTAGTCACAGGCTTAACCCGCTTTCCCTGGTTGAAACCTCCGGAGATGCAGACAAAAACCTTGATCGGCTTTTGTCCAGGGGTGGGTTTCCAGAGCCCTATCTGGCGGAAACGGTTGAGGAGGCTAACCGATGGCGTATGCAATATGTTGACGGACTGATCCGGAATGATATCCTTGACTTTGAAAAGGTACATGATTTCAAGGCCATACAGCTTACACTCGAAATACTCCGTCATCGTGTAGGTTCTTCGTTATCATTCTCCTCTCTGGCAAGGGATATTAATTGCTCACCTAATACAATTAAGCGTTATGTTGAGATTTTTGAGGCTCTCTTTATCATTTTCAGGGTCACTCCATATCACCACAACATTGCACGTTCACTTTTGAAAGAGCCAAAGATATACTTTTACGATACCGGTATGGTCAAGGGAGACGAGGGGGTCCGCTTTGAGAATCTGGCAGCATACTGTTTGTTAAAGCATTTGAATGCAATTGAGGATTACGAAGGAAGGAGAGCGGAACTTAATTATCTGCGCACTAAAGAGAAAAAGGAAGTAGATTTTGCATTAGTCGTTGAAGATAGTCCGATTACTTTGGTGGAAACTAAACTGTCTGATTCAACCGTCAGCCGCACACTTAAATATTTTAACCGGAAATATGGATTTCCCGCGGTTCAGGTTATCAAAAATCTGCGTCAGGAAAGAATATCTAATTCAGTTGAATTGCGTAAAGGGGTTAATTTTTTAAGAACACTAAAATTATGATGTCCGGACAAAAAGTTCTTTTTACCTTGGGTTGGGAATTCACGTTACGAAAAGAATTACAGCGCCGATGATCCGGAAAACATCCGAAGTCAGAGGATAATATTATGGCGATTAAAAATTATGGGGTATTAAAGGGAAAAGCTATAAACAGCAGAAACGGGATTGGGAAAAATCCTCACTTTCAGGTACTTATTAGTGACGATGATATGCTGTATAGAATAGCCGTAAATGTAAAATCAAAAGCAGAGCCCTCTGCATTATTATATTTTATGGATGAAGATTATAACCATCCCGTGACAGAAGATCTGGAAGGTTTATCTTTTGGTTTTCATCATTTGGAACATAAACCGGGCGTCATGGCATTTGATTATATTCGTGGTAATCATTTTGATACAAGCGGAATGAAGCCGCTTCCCCACGATATACCCGGCCCGGATAATGACCTCAATGAACTCATACACAGATATATTGCTAAAGCGATCTCCATGGAAAACAGCGTGGTGTATGCCTTTGGAGAAAAGTGGGGACCGGAGACGAAACGGGATAAATATTTTGGGTTCAAACCCGGAAACGGCATCCATGATATCCATATGAACCAGGGAAGTTCTGAAAAGTGGAAAAAGTATGACGGCGTTTGGCAGGATGGCGGACTGATTGTTCATCTGCCTGACGAGCAAAGATGGATTGCCATCTTCCTGGCATTCCAGTCTCAATGCTTTCATACCGATGATACAACCGGACACCTCATTCCCGATGCCTGCGGAAAAAAGGATACAGAGGTTTCAAAAGATGATAAGGGTCTACGTATCATTGCAGCCCTAATTAATCCAAAAGGGGCTGATTTTGGGCTGGAAAGCGTCATATTGTTAAATATCACGCCAAATGCCATTGACCTGACAGGGTGGGCCATAGCCGATAAAAACAAAAACAAAGGGCATCTTGACGGGGCCATAGGAGGAGGCGATTTTTTAAAAATTCCGCTGTCTGGAAAAGATGTGCAACTTTCTAACAAGGGAGGAATTATTACGCTGCTTGATTCCAAGGGTATGAAAGTAGACGGGGTCTCATATACGAAAAAACAAGCATCGGAACAGGGATGGACGATTGTCTTTTAGAAAAAAATTTGAAATCCATTCTATTGAGGTTATAATTTGCAGTATGTGCGGCGTAATCGTTCACAGGCTCTCCATCCGGAGTCTCGCAGGCTCGCTTAGGGTCTGGAAAGAAATAACTTGGGTAATTCCGATCCGAAATGTGTTGC
>JAYEJK010000272.1:0-11341 GCA_034660535.1 Thermodesulfobacteriota bacterium
GATTGTGAGGTTACAAAATCCTCAAATTAGCCCTGCTAGTCCTGCGGTTTTGTAACCTCACAATCGGCCCAATCCGACCTAAATCTGAGCGCAATATTGTCCAACTTATTTTTACTTGAGCCCTTAGCGCACGAATCAGCGCTCTTCCGCGGAATGTACATTTCGATTAATAACACATAGAACCCGAAAACAAAAAGAAAAATGTCCCTGACCAGTAGCTGAACAGCCGCTGATGTATGGCCGGCTTCTCCAAATGAAAAACATCCGCAATCAAACTCATGGCCCCTGGCAATGTTTATGGAGAGTATTACGATAAAGGAGAGGAGCATGGAGTTTATGATAATGGCTGCTGATCTGAGATAGATCCCGAAAATCAAAGCAAGCCCCGTGAAAAGCTCCAGAAAGGGAACTATAATGGCAACCAGGTTTATCGAATAATCAGGAAACAGATAATATCCGTAAACAATCTTTGCAAAGCCTGCCGGATCAACAATCTTATGAAAAGAGGCATAGACAAATGAACCACCCAGAATCCATCGCACAATCAGCCGGACCCACCTGTGACAAACAAGCCTTTCGAGTTCAGGGTTCAATGGGAAAACCTCTCTCAAACCATAGCGAATAACCGTCAATAAAGACCCTTACATCCGTATAACCTGCCTCTATGAGATATTGCGCAACCATGTGACTATCCTCACATTCTCTTCCTGAGCAATAGGTGGCGACCGGAACGGACACCGGGCACAAGGCCTCGAATTCAATTATATATTCATCAAACTCATATGCCGGGATCGAGACAGCGCCTGCAATATGCGCCTCTTCGTACTCATCACGAGACCTCGCATCAACAAAAACCGCATTTCCGCTGTCGTAGATTTCTTTTGCCTCAAGGATATCTTTGATCTCAATCTCCCGCTCAACCACATCGTCCCTTGATTTCGCGGTAATAACGCCTTTTGACACGTCCCATTCGCCGAAAAAGGAGATGCCCCTGGGAGAAAAGTGGTTTACCGCAAAGGCAACCCCGACCGAAAAGGTCAGGAGAATAAAAAGTTCTTTTGCAATGTCTTTATACAACATGAAAGTAAATATTCGGCTATATGCCCTAAACCGGCAAAAAACGACAAAGTCGTAAATATTTGGCAGCGCTTCACAGGGAGGTAAGCAGGTTGTTCAGGCTATACACCGGTATGCTGGACAGCCTGATTGCCTTCCTGTGGAGTTCTGCCGAATATTTACACATGAAAACTTATGGCCTGCTACTTTTTACTCCGCCCCTTTGAAACACAATATAGGGAATACGAATCTGCGGCATGTCATTGTGATTTGTGGATATGGTCAAAGTGCCGTTCATGCGCCCCTTCACCTTTTCCTTGCCCGGCCAGGTAACGGTTACTGCATATTTCCTGCCCTTTTCAATCGTGGTCGCCTTTGACTCAATACTCCTGTGAGTTGCTTTCACGCCGGTTATCTCAAACTTCCTGCCCCTTGTCAGGGTCAGGTTGACTTTTGCTGAAGTCCTGCCGCCGTGTTTACCGGGATCCGTGAAGAGCGGGATCCTTTCTGGAAGGTATGTGATCGGCCCCCTTATCTTCCCGGAGATTCTCACCTCTTGGACCGCTTTTAAAAGATCTGTGAAGATTAAAAATTTTCCGCCCAGTTGACCAAAGGGTATGTCGTCGGATGACAAAGACAGCCTGATCAGATATCCGGGATTGCCCCCGCTTTTTCCATTTATGGGTTTAAAATCAGCTAAGAAATGGTTATTAGGTGTACGAATCGATGTGATCTTAAACGGTTTTCCGCTCACGGAAAAAATCTTGACCTCCTTTGACCAACCATCTCCCTTTATGATGTTTATCCTGAAATAGTCTGTAGGCTCGATCTTGAACAGATTTTTGATCGTTGCGGTCAGTTTCAGGTTCAGGTTCGGACGTTTAGGATCATTGGAAAAAATAACCACACTTTTTGTGATTTTATTCTTGAGATGGTGTGTGTTTATCTCCAGCATGACTTTACCCTCGCCACCGGGAGGGATAACCCGGTCAAACCGGGCAACCGAGCAGCCTCACCCGGGCTTTGCCTTCTTTATTATCAACTCCCCCTCTCCCTGGTTACGGATAATAAAGGAATGGACGATTTTTTCACCCTTTATCACCTCCCCGTAGTCCTGGTGTAACGAATCTACTTCCAGCCGGGGGGACTGACCCGTTTCCTCGGTAATACCTGTTTCTTTATTATCCCCTCCAGTTGCCTGAGCCCCGTTGTTGGAGCCGTATACCGGAACAAAACAGAATATAAGAAAAAATATAGTTAAAAAAAACTTTTTCAGCATAATGTAAAATCCCCCCCGAACCATTTCTCGTATTTTCCCATGACATGAGTCCAGGAAAATTTTTCCGTCATACTGATTGCCTCTTTTGAAGAAAGACGCCCTTTTTTTAGTTCCGATATGAGTCTCGGCGCCAACTCCCTGTCATCATACAGGAATTCACTGGAGAACAATTCCGGATAAGAAAGACGCGCAGGCAACAACGGCCGGCAACCTGCCCGCACCGCCTCAATCACCGCCATTCCATAGAACTCGTGGGATGCCGTAGAAACTACAAGATCACCGCGTTTGAGCCATTTGACATACTCTTTTCCGGACTCTGCATAACCAAAGTGAATAATCCTGCGACCAAGCCTCTGCCGCGCCTGTTCAAAAATCAAGGGTTTGCGGGAAAACGATTGGCCCAGCACTATCAAACCAAACTCCTCCCCCCGCTCATCCATTTCAAAAAGCGCATGAAAAAACGGTTCAGGATTTTTATCGTGCTCCCATCGGTGGTTCCACACTATGACGGGAAGATCTTCCTCACGTCTTTCCTTCTCCTCATCTATTTCTGAAAAGTCCATCCCAGGATACAGGACCAGAGATTTCGCACGGATTGCCTTGTCCGGGTCAGCAAATTTCATATCAGAAGATTTTTTCAGGATCCCCAAAACACCCTTAAGAAAAGAATCAAGATTGTATCTCGAATTAAAGGCAATCCGGTCCGAGGCAAGAGCAGTGGTATAATTTGTCAGGCCAAAGTGAAAGTCCCTTTCATCTTCGGCCTGTACAGGATAGACGAATTGATTTTCATGAAAATAGGTCAAAATCGGCACATTACAGAGCCATGAAGGGGCAAGAGCCTTAAGGGCAGCCACGTCAACAAACGTTGAGCACAGGATAGAGTCATATCTCCCCATTTCAGAAAGCTTTTCAGCAAAATAGGGCGCGGATAGCCGCATCCTCCACTTCCATTTACGGGCCGGCAGTGTGAGAAGGTCGAAGTCAAAGGGAAGATTCAGCCTAAGGGCCTTGATAAAGGCCTTGTGAGACCCTCCGTAATAGGGTTCGAGTATGAGTATCTTCAAGCTTCAGGGTTCGGGGTACACCGTTTAAGGATTACCACTAGCTTAAGGGTCCGCTCAAAAATAAATTAGCATTTTGAGGAGGCTAATGTGATTTAGATTACAACGATCATCAGTCGGTGAAACCGGAGGAATAGCAGCGCTCTTTTGAGGATTTCAACGGCTGAGGATCGTTGTTAAGATGAGTTACAGTAGTCCCTCTAAAATGTTAAGTTATTTTTGAGCGGACCCTAAGGCCGCATCCATTGCCTTCTTAAAAGCGTCGGCGGATCGTTCAATTATATCATCCTCCACGCAAAAGGCCAGCCTGAAATATCCCGGCTGACCGAAACCGCGGCCTGGAACGGCCAGTATCTTGTGCTCCTGAAGGATTTTTACGAAATCCACGTCGCTTTCCATGGGGGATTTGGGGAAAATATAAAAGGCCCCCTTTGGCGGGACAAAGTCATAACCAGTATCGATAAGAATCCTGCAGAACACTTCACGCCTCCTGGCATAAATCCCGCAGTCCACGGTCAATCCCTGTAATTCTCCCACTACCCGTTGCATAAGGGCCGGCGCATTTACAAAACCCAGTATCCGGTTGGCAAGGGTCAATGCTTCGATAAGCTGAGTTTTGTCATCGATTTCCGGATGAATAGCCAGGTAGCCTATCCGCTCACCAGGAAGGGAAAGATCCTTGGAATAGGATGAAACAACGATGCTGTTTTTACATGCCTGAAAAATACTTGGCACATCGTGATTGTTATAAACTATCTTCCGGTAAGGCTCATCGCTTATCAAATAAATGGTTGTGCCATGCTTGTTTACAGACTCCAGTACCTGTCCCAGGTCAGCCAGGGAGTCGGACGAATAAATCTGTCCGGTCGGGTTGTTCGGGCTGTTAATAATAATTGCCTTGGTCTTTTCTGTGATTGCGGCCTCAACAGCGTTTACGTCAAGATCAAAATCCGATGTTGTGGACACAATCTTTGTGACCCCGCCGTGATTATCAATGTAAAAATTGTATTCCACAAAAAACGGAGCAAGAATTATAACCTCATCCCCGGGATCGAGCAGCGCCTTGAGGACTACGTTCAGTGCGCCGGCAGCCCCGCAGGTCATGAGGAGTTCTTTATTGGAGATGTTGACACCTTGTTCGGATGAAATCTGTGCAGCCACCGCATCCCTGATTTCAGGATAGCCCGCATTGGGCATATAACTGTGGCGCCCCTCTTCCGCAACAAGAGAGCGAATGGTGCGGTAAAACTGCTTCGGCGGCTTAAGATCCGGATTGCCCAGGCTGAAATCAAAAATATTTTCAGCTCCAAATTGCGCCTTCAACTCAGCGCCTTGCTCAAACATCTTGCGTATCCATGAGGAACGCTTTGAAAATTCACTCATCTTCTTTGAAATGGCCATGGCACGACTCAACCCATTTTCTTTTTTAGAAACTGATACGCCAGGTTCAGATCCTTCATCTTTTCTTCAGCCACTTTTCTGAACTCCTCGCCCAGATGCTCCACCTTGTCCGGATGATATTTCATGCTCAATTCGCGATATGCCTTCTTTATCTCATCCATCCCGGCCCCAGGCTGCAGGCCCAGAGTTTGATAATACCGGCTTTCATCAGCCGGCGCCTGCCTGTAACGTGCAAAATACCTGCTCTGGATGGCCTGGAGATCATAGGCGGAGATCTCCAGAAAATCGGCTATCTTTCGGGCAAGGTCCAGTTGCTGCTCCGGGACCCGGTCGTGAGTGAAGATGACCTGGTAAATAAGTTCCACCAGGATGAGACGGGGTTCGTAGGCAAATTCGCTCTTGAACTCAATCAACATTGTCTCAAGATCAACACTGCTTTTGCGCGACTCCTTTATAAGTTCCTTGACCCAAAGTAACTGGTCATAGGAATAATTGAGGTTGTATTGAAAAAATCTGTAAATAGCGTTTGTCTTTTCCCTGGTTATAACATTGTCGAACTGGGCGACTTTGACCAGGATATTGACAAGGAGAAAGACAAATGTCTTGTGGCTTTCGGTCTGCGACTGCTCATATTCACTCACCCGACGATTGATGTAATAGCTGAATCCCCAAAACGCAGCCACAACGGAAAAGACCAGAAAAAGAACTCCAAAAAATATTATACCGACAAACTTAAGTAGAAGCGGCGCGCCGCCAAAAAGAAGTATCCAGAGGAGAAAAATCAGGAAACAGCCACCACAGCCGGGCTGCTTATCTTGACGGTATTTCATAGTACTTTGGATTTAGGGTTCGCTCAAAAATAAATTTACATTTTAAGGTGTTGAGGCGCCCGCATGGCAAGGCGCGAGGAGGGCGAATAGCAGAGCTATTTAACCGACGAGCAACGCAGCCATGCGGGATGGATCGGCGCATTAAAATGTGAAGTTATTTTTGAGCGAGCCCTTATGCTGATTATAAATAAAATCAGTTATTCCGGCTCCTGGCTCCTGAGTTCTCACCTAAAGAAAGAAGCAGAACCGCAACCTATTTAAAATGCACCAAGTCAGAAAGTTGAGATTACTATTTCAAAAAGCCTATAATCTGGTTGGGCAGCTCCCGGATATTGATAGGCTTTGTGATATAACCATCACATCCGGCTTTTAATGCCTTTTCTCTGTCCCCCTTCATGGCATGAGCCGTCAGGGCAATGATAGGAATATCTTTAAAGTCATGCTGCTTTTTCAGTCTGCGTGTAACCTCATATCCATCGATCTTAGGAATAGAAATGTCCATTAGAATCAGGTCCGGCCTTTCGACGGACACTTTTTGCAGGGCATCCTCTCCATCAACAGCCTCCATCAGCCGGTAGCCTTTGACCTTGAGGATCTTTATCAATAAATCACGGTTGTCCTGGTTATCTTCTACGATCAATATCTTTTTTGATGGACTTTGCATAATCTTATCTTTTCCAAAAAATTATTTATTGGATTTGCTTATAATATCCTTGAGTTCCTCCAGTAATTCTTCTTCGGAGAGTATTCCTTTATTCAGTATGACCTGTACCCTTCCATCTAAATCCTGCAATTCCTTTTTTGATAAATCTTTTTCAGAAATTATAATGAGCGGAATATTTTTTATTTCTTCCTCTGTCTTTATATATTCTACTAAGTCAAAGCCTTTCACCTCAGTGATTATCAGGTTCAGGATAATCATATCCGGCCTTGAATCCTCAATTGCTTTTATGGCATCCTCGCTGTTGTCGGCTGTTGTTGTTTTATATCCGGCCTCATTCAGCACTTGACCAATCAATTCTACCGTGCGGGGATCATTGTCAACCACCAGCACTTTTTTTATCATGGCTATTTTTTCAAGGTATTTTAATTTTTGCAGCAGAACATTTTTATCAATCGGTTTTACAATATACTCTGCAGCGCCCAGACTGAATCCCAATTTTTTATTATCCACAATTGAAAGGATAATAACGGGAATATCCTGTGTTTCAGGGGACTTTTTTAGATCCTGCAGGACCTGCCATCCATCCTTTTTGGGCATAAGGATGTCCAGGGTGATGGCTATGGGTTTTATTTTTTTTGCCTCTTCCAAAGCCCTTGCGCCGCTTAAAAGGCCTAAAACATAATAATCATTTCCTAAATATTTCTGGATAATCTCTATGGTTTCCGGATTATCATCTATGGCTAACACAGTTTTTTTATCCGTTTCCACGACAAATTCACCATCTTTTGTCAATATCCCGGCGTCATCGGATTCATATTCTCCAAGTATCAGTCTTTCCATAATTTCACACCCCTTACAAAAATCCACTTTATTGGGATATGTGGCTATTTCCGTGCCCTTGTTATGAGTGCCGTGGATCAGCCAGCATCTCAAGTCCGTGCCCCCGTACGTGGGACAACTGGTCTGTCCGCAATGGAAGTATTCCCAGCATCTTATCGGTTTGCCGGCATATTTGGGTCCCTTCATAAAGGCTTCGACAGGTTTGTTAAAGCATTTGGCAAGACCTTGGGCCATCATTGATTCCAAAAGCGGCTTTTCAGGTTTTTCCAGCAACTCTTTTTTTAACGGCAGGGTAAAGATGAATTTACTCCCTTTTCCAAACTCGCTTTCCGCCCATATCACACCTTTATGTAATACTACAATTCCTCTGGCAATACTGAGTCCAAGGCCTGTGCCCTCATACTGGCGGATAGTGGAGACATCTATCTGGCTGAATTTGTCAAAAAGCTTGTCTATATCTTCCTTTTTTATCCCTATACCTGTATCCTCCACACAGACTTCCAGAAAAAGAGGTGAATCTCCAGGCTTAATACCATGTCCGGAAGGTTTGACGGTTGTGGTTATACATCCCTGGTAGGTAAATTTGACGGCATTGGTCAATAAATTTATTAATACCTGTTTTATCTTATCCTTATCAATATAAACCTGGGGCAGATTTTCATCAAAATCAAAAGAAAAAGTAAGCCCTTTTTTAATAGCCTGCTGTTCAAAGGTGAATTCAACCGATTCTATTAACTCTTTTATATCGGCGTAATTTAAATCCAGTTCTATTTTCCCTGATTCGATCTTGGCCATATCAAGAATATCATTTATCAACTGCAGGAGATGCTGGGCATTGTTTTCCACCTTGTGCAGACTCTTCTCCTGTTCCTCGTTGATTTCTCCATCAACCCGGTCAAGCAATAGATCAGTGTAGCCTATAATAGAATTCATGGGAGTACGCAGTTCATGAGACATGTTGGCCAGGAAGGCGGACTTGAGCCTGTCCAGTTCCCTGAGTTCTCTGTTTGCCCGTTCCAGAAGCATGGTCTTTTCTCTTAACATCATTGTCCGCCTGGCCACTTCCAACTCCAGATCCTTGCTGAACGAGGATATTTTGGCGTATAATTTTTCCAGGTTGTCAAGCATGAGATTGGTGTGTTGCGCAATCTCGTCCATGATATCGTTTTTTTCCAAGACCTCGGCCCTGACCTTCAGGTTTCCTCTTGAGACCCGGGCAAGGATGCCCGAAATATTTTCCACTCTTTGTTCAAGATATTTTCTAAGTTCTTCTTCCTTGTTGGCAGTCTCCTTGATATATCTCAGTCTTTCAGCCTCGAGAACATCCGTAATGTCCTTGCAAACCTCGACTGCGCCGATAATGTTGCCGTGAGCGTCTCTTAAGGCGCTGGCGCTTGCCATAATGGGAATTTGTTTGCCTTGTTTGTCGATTACCGTCGTCCTGATCCTTTCCAGCGCTTTTTCTTTGTCATATGATTTAATAACCGGACAGGAGGTTCCACATACTCGTCCTTTAAATAAATCCTGGCAGGTTAATTTCCCCTCGACCTCTTTTTTGCTGTAGCCTGTAAGTTGAACGCAGGCTTCATTCATGTAAGTTATCACCCTGTTCGTATCCACCATAAAAAGCGGATCCACAATAGCCCCTTTTAAACTGTTGGCATATTCTATCTGGTCCCTGATGCTTTCCACCATATAATTAAATGAATTACCCAGGATGCCTATGGAGTCTTTTGCCTTGACCTCTACGGAGACGGACATATCTCCCCTGGCAAGCCTTTCCGCCTTGCCAGCCATTTCATTTACAGGTTGTATTACCAGCCTGGAGAGCAGGAAGTAAATTATGCTGATGATAATAGCTATCGCAATGACACTTAATAAAATGGTCCGATTTCTAAGAGATGCGATAGCGGCATAGGTTTCATCAGTGGATTGCTTTACAATCAATCCTCCCAGCATCTTTTTTGAGGCGCCGTGACAGTGATGGCATTGTTTTTTATTGCTCATCCTGTGGACTGTCATCAGATACTTCTTCCCGTGTATTTCCTCTTCAAAATATTTTTCATATTGGGGCTTTCCCGTATCTAAGAGTTCATTTAATGCCGATAGTGTCTCTTTATCATGAATATACTCAGACACCTTTTTGTTGATCATGTTTTTATCTGTGGCAAAAGTTATCCTCTGGTCAAAATCACATATTATTATTTCCGCTTCTTTTAATATTCTTTTTATATCTAAAATCTGTCTCTGTACGGTTTCCTTATCTCCAACAGCCATGGGATGTTCTATGCCTGCATATATTACAAATTTTAATTCCCTTCCATAACTCTTCATTCTTTCTTTAATCTGTGCTCCCTGGAGATAGATAATCGCTCCCATTACTATGGCCACGCCGATAGTCAGGGCAAGAAAAATCTTGGTGCTTAAACTTCTTTGTATATAATCAATGAAACCAAACATTAGATATGCTCCGTCATAGGCATAAGGGATGTCATCAGGGATTTTGACTGGAACGGGAGGGCCGCTATTTTGTAACTTTCAAAAAATTTTAGGGCACTCCGTTATGCAATTTCAGCAAGCCGTTAAGATGTTGCGGTTCTGCCGATCCTGATCGGCAGCCTTATGACAAAAATAGTGCCTTCGCCTTTTTCACTCTCCACCGAGATTATACCCTTATGGTTCCGAATTGTCTTCAGGGTGAATGTCAGACCAAGTCCGGGCCCATATGTTTTTGAGGTAACGAACGGATTGCAGATACTCTTTATCTTATCCTGCGAAATTCCTTTGCCCGTATCGGATATATGTATTTCAAGATAATCTCCGCTTACCGACGTTATGATCTTAAGAATCTTTTTTTCTCCGTTCATAGCCTCGACAGCATTTTCTACAACATTGGAAATAGCCGTCTTAAGATTTTCCCTATCCACATAAATCATGGGGGGGGCATCCATCAGATTGGTTTGAACATCTATCTTTTTTTGTTTTATTTCCTGCTCAAAATTTTCAAGTACGTTGATGATTATTCTGTTTATATCGGAAGCCTCGATATAAAAAAGGGTTGTGCTTTTTAACTCCCCAAGCTGTTTAACCATTTTTTCAAGCGCGGTCACGTTTTTAAGGATTATATCCATATATTTTCGGTTATCGCTACCCTCGGGCAGACTTTTAAATACACGTCTGGCAAATCCGCCGACTGATACCAAGGGGTTGAGGATCTCATGCGAAACCTGATCCATCATATTTTCAAGCGCTTCCAGTTTTTTTTCTTCTACTAATTTTTCTTTGGCATCCTTTTTTTCAAGAAGTGATTTGATCCTGGCCGAAAGTTCCTTGTAATTAAAAGGCTTGGTCATATAATCATCAGCGCCGATGTTAAGTCCTTTTACCTTATCAGGTATTGCATCTTTGGCAGTAAGCATCAATATTGGAATGTGATTTGTTTTTTTCTCTGTTTTGAGTCTATCACACACCTCATAACCATCTAATTTGGGCATCATAACATCAAGCAGAATTAAATCAGGCTCGTACTCCTCTACTTTGTCAAGGCCTTGTTCGCCATCATATGCCTCAGCCGTATCATATCCTTCTTTACGTAATCTCTTTTTTAGAAGTTCTACCGTATCAACGTTGTCTTCCAATATTAATATCTTATTGTTTTCTTTCAACTAGACACACCAAGTCATAAAATTGAGGTTACTATTTCAAGAAGCCTATAATCTGGTTGGGCAGCTCCCGGATATTGATAGGCTTTGTGATATAACCATCACATCCGGCTTTTAATGCCTTTTCTCTGTCCCCCTTCATGGCATGAGCCGTCAGGGCAATGATAGGAATATCTTTAAAGTCATGCTGCTTTTTCAGTCTGCGTGTAACCTCATATCCATCGATCTTAGGAATAGAAATGTCCATTAGAATCAGGTCCGGCCTTTCGACGGACACTTTTTGCAGGGCATCCTCTCCATCAACAGCCTCCATCAGCCGGTAGCCTTTGACCTTGAGGATCTTTATCAATAAATCACGGTTGTCCTGGTTATCTTCTACGATCAATATCTTTTTTGATGGACTTTGCATAATCTTATCCGGCATTGTTAATAAAGTATAGATAGCTCGCTATTCCATTTTAACATTAATAACATAACCGATATTTTTAACATTTTAAAACATTTTGAATAACATTTTGATTTTCTTCTAAGTCTTGCAAGAAAAT
>JAYEJK010000273.1:0-2841 GCA_034660535.1 Thermodesulfobacteriota bacterium
CACAGGCCCTCCATCTGAACGCGCCCAACGGAAGTGCCCTTGGGGTGCGATCAGCCCGTCTCACATATTACTTATATAGTGAGCCGAACTGCTAGCGCCCATATGGAGCGCCTGAGAACGATTACATACTTAGGGTCTGGAAAGAAATAACTTGGATTTTCCGTTTCCGAACTGTATCACACCTTTAGCCGGTTTGACATCCCCGAAATCCTCACCGTAGCCCTGCTACGCTTGCGGTTTCGTGAATATCAAACCGACTAAATCTGCAACACATTTCGGATCGGAATTACCCAAGTTATTTCTTTCCAGACCCTTAAGGAGTCTGCAAAATATGGGGCTCCTTTGAACGGTTACGAAAAACCCAATGAAAACTCCTGTAATTTTGCTGGTTGATGATGAGAAATCCATAATCAGCTCTTTAAAAGGCTGTCTTGAAGATGAGGGCCTCTTTGTTCTCACCGCCCCGGACGGGATTAAGGCCGTGGAAATAATTAAGTCCCGGCCGGTTGATATTGTTTTTTTAGATATCTGGCTTCCCGAGATGGACGGGCTTGAGACACTTAAGGCCATTAAGGACTTTAACAACGCAATCGATGTCGTCATAATGACCGGCCACGGGTCGGTCAATACGGCCGTGCAGGCAGTAAAGGACGGGGCTTATGACTTTCTTGAAAAACCCTTTTCTCTGGACAAGGTGATTGATATTATCAGGAAGTTAACAGAGAACCTGCAGGCCGTGGAAAGCATCGACAGCGAACAGGCCGAGGCGATTGCACAGGATGACAAATTCCTGACAGGAAATGATCAGTCCATTGTAAAGATAAATGAGTTTATTAAAAAAATCGCCCCCACCAATTATAATGTTTTGATCCGGGGAGAGGCCGGGACAGGAAAAGATTTTACAGCAAGGCTGATTCATTCCGGTTCAGAGAGGAAGTCTCACCATGTTCAGAAATTCTATTGTGCATTTCATGATCTCGATGAACTGGAATCAAACCTCTTTGGCAATAAGAAAGGGGAAGATGGGATTTTAAGCGAGGAGAGCATCCTTGTAAGTGCGAAACAATCCACTCTTTTTCTTGATTCTATAGATACGCTTCCGGTTAAGACTCAGGAAAGGCTCGCAGATGTTCTTAAATCCATCAATAAGGAGAATGAGAGTAGTGTCCGGGTCATCGCTTCAGTAACCACGAATATGGACAGCGAGGCCGGGGAGAGAGAGTTATTTAAAGGCCTTGATTCTTGTTTTTTTTATACGATAGATGTGCCGTCTCTTCGAAACAGGCGGGGAGATATTCCGCTTCTTCTTGATATGTTTGCCTCATATTTCTGCATGGATTACGGGTTCAGGAAAAAGGTCTTTGATGACGGCGCCCTTGAGACACTTGTCAACTACGACTGGCCGGGCAATGTGAAGGAGTTGAAAAATCTGGTTGAAAAACTCATCGTTTCCGTCCCGACCATAAATATCTCCACTCATGATATTCCTCTTTCCGTACGGGATGACATGCAGTACAGCATGGCCCGCTATTATGAGAGATACGCGACCATGGCCGAGGCAGAGGATGCCTGGAAAAAAAATTACCTGCTTTATCACTTGAGGAAAAATGATAAAGATATTGCAAAAACCGCCCGCAAACTGAATATAGACCGGAAAAACTTTGAGAATTACATCATGAAATACGGGATCATCTTGACAACGGGCAGAAAATTCGGGAAAAAATTTCAGAGAACGCTCAAAAGGAGTATGGTTTTAAGCGGGACCGGGCTTCATTCCGGGGACAAGACCGGCATCATTCTTACCCCGCTGCCGCCGGACAGCGGCATTATTTTTGGAGATATTTCAAGCGGTGACACCATACCTGCGGACATCGATCATGTGGTCTCAACCGGTTTTGCCACGAGTCTTCAGAAGTCAGACTCAGTGGCCCGCACTATAGAGCATTTCCTTGCCACTCTGCATGCGTACAGGATTACCAACCTCATGGTAAAAATTAACAACGAGGTTCCCATTATGGATGGGTCGGCGGCGGATTTCTGCACCATGATTGAAGACGCGGGCATTGAAGAGCAGGATGCGCTAGTCGAAGAAATCGTCATAGACAGAAAGTATGTCATTGGCGAGGTCGGGAAAACGAGTAAATATATAATCGTCGAACCGGCGGATAAATTATCGATTCACTACAACCTGCGATATCCAAAGCCTGTGGGACATCAGGAATATAAGTTCGTAATGTCTGATGAGAGTGGTTTCAGGGAAGAGATCGCGCCTGCACGGACGTTCGGTTTTGTAAAGGATATCGAGGCCCTTGAAAAGCAAGGCCTGGCCAGCGGCGGCAGGCTTAATAATTTTATTCTCGTTGATGACGAAAAGATCGTAAACACTGAGCTAAGGTTCCCGGATGAATTTGTCCGGCATAAGATCCTGGACATAATGGGTGACCTTTACCTGCTGGGCCGGCCGATACAAGGTAAGATAACCGCGAATATGACCGGTCATACTGAAAATGTTGAACTTGTCCGTATGCTGCGTGACGAGATGGGGTTGTAATTACGAGTTAGAAGGAAACAAAAAAAGGGCATGTTGCAACCCGACGCAACATGCCCTTTTTTGTTTATGAATGAATCTCTTTTGATTCTAAACCCCGTCCTTATTGAATGGCAGACAAAGCAGCCATTGCCGTCGCCAGCCCCTGTGGTACCCGCCCTACACTAATTTTTCTGATTATAACGGATTTGGGGGAGGCGATGGGTGATGGGTGGCATGGACAAACTTGTTTGTCCGTGTCTCCTTTTTGGCTCGGTGACCAGGCGATTTCATAAATGCGCATGACTCGAATC
>JAYEJK010000274.1:0-2839 GCA_034660535.1 Thermodesulfobacteriota bacterium
TGATTTGATTTGTTTAATTTGTTTATTTGTTTATTTAGTTATTGTTTAAAAACCAACGAACCAACGAACCAACGAACCAACGAACCAACGAACCAACGAACCAACGAACCAACTAACCAACTAACCAACTAACCAACTAACCAACTAACCAACTAACCAACTAACCAACGAACCAATATTATTTTTTATCGGTTGGCTCTAAGAACCTGTATGTGACCAGATTGATATTGGTATTAAGAAGCATTTCTCCTTCAACCAAGTTCGGTCCTCCCATGCTGAGACTTGAAACCGAGACAATACGAGGCAATTTGCTGACTTGGTCAAGAAAAGTTCCCACATTGTGATATGGCCCCTTGACCTGAATATTTATCGGGATATCCGCGTAGAATTCTTTACGGGTTTCTCCTTTTGGCGTAAATGAGATAAAATCAAGGCCGGCGTTGGTCCCCTCGCTTGAAATATTGGTCAGAAGTGATGGAATCTCCTTTCGCTGAGGCAGAAGGAGCGAGGCCTGTTTGAATCGTTCCTGTGTGACCTCAAATTCTTCCTGGTGTTTGTCTAGTTCGGCCACGGTTGCTTCGATTTGCTTGACTTCCGCCTCAAGCTTGGTTCGATTCTTTTTCAGCTTTTTGATTTCTTTGCTCTTGGGCGTGAAAAGCAGAAAATAATAGGCTACCAGCGGAATTATCAGGGCCGCGGCAACTATCCCGTATTTATGTTTGACCGGAAGAGTGACGAGCTTTGTCTCCAGAAAGGAGTCAAAGGCGGCCTTCAGTTTATCTAGGGATACTTTTTTCTTCAATGCTTCCCCGCACTAATTGTTTTTTTGTTTTAAACGGTTGCCATGTTGTAAAAGTAGTTGAAAATATTCTTGTCGGTCTGGGTTTTAAGGTTCACTCTTCAAGGTTTAGTCCTTGAACCTCTGAACCGTTACAGTCCTGGTGTTGTAACAACTAACGTCATTGAAAATGATTTTAATTTTCTGCCTGCAACTACCATTTGTGATGTTTTTTTGAGGTCAGCGCTTGCAAAAAATGGCGATGCAGTCAATTTTTTCATGTATCCGGCAATTGAGGCGTTATCCAGCGCCACGCCGCTAATCCGCAACTGGTTTGACGACTGCTGCAGGCTTTTCAACCACACTCGGTTGGCCGGTGTGTTGACGGCTATCTCATCCAAGACCCGTACTGTGACCTGGGAATCCATTTTTAGTTTTTTGATCACGTCGAGTTTGGTCTCCAGATTGAGTTTGGCCTGTTCCAATTCCTTTATCTGGTTCAGAATGTGCTGGTTGTCGGCCTTCTTTTTTTCAAATTCTCTGATCTGGGAGTTGATTTTGTCCGCGGTTTGGGCCATAGTCCACGTGTGTCCGCCCAAAACCGCGCCAAGAAGCGCCATCATGAGTACAAAGCCCATAACCTCGTTGCGGACCTTGATCCGCTTTTTTATTTGCCTTACTGGAAAGAGGTTTATCTGGATCATATGCGGTTATAAGGCAACCGGTCTCGTCGCCAGTCCGGCGCATATTGCCATTTCAGGGGCAATGTGCGCCAAGTAGTCAGGATCGATTGCACTACTGTCAATCGTGGACTTGGAAAAAGGATTAAAGATTTCAACAGGTATCCCTGTTTCCTGTTGGAAAAACTGGGCCAGTCCGTTTATTCTGGCGCCGCCGCCGCTCAAGATCAGTTTGGCGATGCTTTCATCAGGGTAATTTGATAAATAGAAATCCAGGGCCCGCTTTATCTCGGTGATCCACTGTGTACATGCGTTGACAAAGATTTCTTCCAGTCTCCCCTGCTTGTCTCCTGGTAAAACCAGTCCGATCTTCAGTGCCTCGGCATCTTCATACGATATATCAAAGGCGGACTGGATTTGTTCCGTAACCTGCCGGCTTCCAAGAACAATGTCCCGTGCAAGGATGGAAGTTCCTGATGAAATAATGTTGATATTCATCTTCGATGCCCCGATGTCTATAAGGGTCACGTTTTCGTCAAGGCCGAAGTTGGCCTCATAGGCATTTTCCAATGCAAAAGCATCGACATCAACGATTACCGGCTTTAAGCCCACGGAATCGAGCATGGACAGATACTCGTCAACCACTTCTTTTTTGGCGGCAACAAGCATCACGTCCGTTCGGTCTTCATTTTCCGTATTGGTTTTTAAATCCTGGAAATCGAGGTAAACATCCTCGACATCAAAGGGGATATACTGTTCGGCTTCGGATTGGATGTGGGATTCCATTTCCGCCTGGGTCATGACCGCAAGATTGATTTTCTTGACAATGACCGAGTATCCGGAAATTGAGATGGCGATCTTTTTGCCCTTTACCCGGAGGTTTTCGATAAGAGATGATATCGCTTCGGCAACAGCGGCAGGTTCCTGGAGGACCCCGTCTCTGACGGTGTCAAGTGGCAGAATGGAACTTCCAAGGCTTACAAGTTTGAGGCCGCTGTCGGTCTCGGACATTTCGCACATCTTGACTGAATGAGAACCGATATCAAGGCCTATTGAGAGTTTTTGCTTTTTTAGAAATGGAAGTTTGAAACGGCCCATAAAGTGATAGTCCCTAAGCGTCATCCTGTGGAGATTAGTGTAAAGCTTGTTTTTATAATACCATATATTATATAGGAAATATTAAAAAATTTAATATGTCAAGCATAAATTTTTCCTTACCCACCGATATTTCACAAAAAAAAGACAAAATTTTCGTGAATCGGACCTGCTTTTTGGAATCCATGAAATGTTTTTTTGAAGAAAAAATGATGCTTTGATCCAATATTTTGTGTCTTCGCTGTTGCAGTAGTACAATATGTGGTGGCTGGCCGGGCAAACGTTT
>JAYEJK010000275.1:0-2836 GCA_034660535.1 Thermodesulfobacteriota bacterium
CCTTCCGTTTATAATACCATCTTTCACACATTTTTCAGAACTGCATTTTGGACAAATAGCCATGAGACCTCCTGTGGTAAGTTGAGACCTCATGATAGCATAGCTATATTAAATTAACAATGCCATATTTTTAAATAGTTACACGCAGCTGTTAAGGTACTTATACCCCTCAGGGGGGTACTGAAAATAGTCCAGGACCTTTAAAAATTCCAGTTTATCTGGGTTAGAAGAATTGGAAAACAGCTTCAAAGTAACTCTTTATCCAAAAGCAGAAGCAGCTATTAATAGGATTGAAGAACAGATCCTGAACCTGTTACGAACAAGTGGCAACCCATTGAAAACTAAAAAAATAAGTGAAGCTATAGGGCTGAAAAAATGCACAACAGTCAATCGGATAAATAGCCTGACACACAAGAATATGGTTGAGCCGACATCAGAAAGTCGGAATGATCCAAAGTGCAGATACAGAATTAGACATTAACTGTGCATGCACAGTTCTTGCACAGTATTGTCACTTAGGGTCTGGAAAGAAATAACTTGGATTTTCCGTTTCCGAACTGTATCACACTTTTAGCCGGTTTGACATCCCCGAAATCCTCACCGTAGCCCTGCTACGCTTGCGGTTTCGTGAATATCAAACCGACTAATCTGCAACACATTTCGGATCGGAATTACCCAAGTTATTTCTTTCCAGACCCTTAGTCGGCAACTCTGGTACCTGGACGTCTTATGAAACAACTTACACAAAAATTCAAAACCGGTGACATGCAGGTGCTCGAGGTTCCAATTCCAGGATGGATTACCACGGTAATCCGGGATAATCCACTTTTCCCCATATTCCACCTATTCCGCGAAGAGCCCAATTTTTTTAGTGATAATCCTTGTTTCGTCGAGTATGGTAGTCGTTATCGTATCTATTTTGGAGGGTCTTGTCGACAAAAGGAGGGGGTATGCTGAATGAATTGTTTGGTATTCATGCTCGAACGATTTCAAAAATTTCGTTGAATTTTAAGAGGCATCTCTATAAAAGAATAAACTGGGACCAAAGGATGATAATTATTACCGGCGCGAGAGGAACCGGGAAAACTACGATGGTCTTACAGCATTATCTTGAGACATACAATGATATTAAAAAATGCCTCTATATTTCAGCAGACAACCCATTAGTGCTCAAAACGGGCATATACAATACAGGCAGTGAATACTTTAAATACTATGGCGGTTGCTTGATAGTCGATGAGGTTCACAAGCAAAAGGATTGGAGTGTTGATGTAAAAGCGTTGTATGATGCCTATCCTGACAAAAAATTTATTATTCTTGGCAGTTCAACCTTGAATATCTTATATGAAAAAGGTGATCTTTCACGTAGAAGTGTTCTATATCGGCTTCAACCTCTCTCCTTTAGGGAATATCTTGAACTCAAATATCAAAAGCAGTTGCAAAAATTAACTTTTTCTCAAATTTTGTCCGACCATGTCAAAATATCCGGTGAACTTGTTTCTCGGTTTAAGACCATACTTGGTGATTTTAATGACTTCTTGATGAATGGCAGCTATCCTTTTTTCCTTGAATTTTCTCAAAACGAATATTTTGATATATTATTCAATGTACTCGACAAGATAATATATGAGGATATTTCAACATTAAAATCTCTGAGATCCTTTTCAAGCCTGAAGTTGAAAAAATTATTGGCCTTTATTGCAGTCAGCAAAATACCTCTTTTTAACATTGAATCGCTTAAGGTCGAAATCGGAGTATCAAAGGATACTTTATATGAATACTTTGATCTATTGGACAGGGCGGAAATTGTAAAAATCATCAGGACCGAATCCGGTTCCATGCGCGCCCTGAAAAATTCAAAAATCCTTTTTACGAGTCCCAATATTTATTATTCCATTGCATTTGAGTCATGGAAAAGGGACGCGGACAAGGGAAATATACGGGAATCCTTTTTTGCATCCCAGATTGGAGGCGCTTACCCTCTGTTTTCTTCCATGAATACCGATTTCTTGCTGATTGACGGGAGAAAGCGATTTGAAATAGAGGTCGGCGGAAAAAGCAAGAAAAAAAAACAGATAAAAAATTTAAAGGATGCCTCTGTTTTTAAAGATGGAGTGGAAACCGGTTTCGCAAATTCCATTCCTCTTTATCTGGCCGGGTTTATTTATTGAACATAGGGCGCAAGAGGGGGCGAGGGCGCAAGAGGCGCAAGAGAGGTCGCGTCTACACTCTTGACAACTCGACAGTCGAGAGTTCTCATGTCATTTTCCCGATTCATCCTAGAACACGGAAGATGATGGAACAGTTTGACCTTTCGTTTTCAGAAAATATTTTTCTTCTTTCTCCTCTTGGTTTTAAGGAGGCTTTGTTTCTTTGGAAGGATGCGACTTTGGTTATGGCGGATAGCGGGGAGTTGCAGGAGGAGACAACAGCGCTGAGTGTACCGTGTGTTACCTTGCGGGAAAATACTGAAAGGCCGATTATAGTTGAAATGGGGACTAATGTGCTTAGCGGAACCAGTAAGAATTCGATTTTGAAATCATACAGGGAAAGTATTGGGAAAAATGAATTTTCTTTTCAAAAAAAGCAGGGGGATGGAGGACAATGAAATTTCCATACGGTATAAGTGATTTTAAAAGTATTATCTGTGAGGGTTATTTTTACTGTGACAAAACAGATAAAATTCCCCTGCTTGAGAATACAAAATCCCAGCTTTTCATTCGTCCCAGGCGTTTTGGCAAGAGTCTTGTCCTTTCCATGCTGGAAAACTACTATGATGTGGCCAAAAAGGATGAATTTGAGGCGATTTTCGGCGGGTTGAAGGTCGGAAAAAATC
>JAYEJK010000276.1:0-2830 GCA_034660535.1 Thermodesulfobacteriota bacterium
CCCATTCGGCCTTGGGAGGCTGTTCCTCATCCGGCGCCCGAGGCTGTTGTTCCATGCCCTGAATTACGACAGGCTCCTGTCCGGGACTCGGCTTTATATCTTCAATGGAAGCAACTCTGATCTTCTTTCCAGTAACTGCCTCAAGAATCAGGCGCATGGTCCGAATCTTAGGATCTTCGGAAAAGGCTTCTTCATAGACTTCGTCAATCTCAGCCGTTGAAGAGTATGTCTGAAACCGCCGGGCCACGGCCTCTTTTGAAATCGCGACCACGTCCACGGTTTGTGCGGGCCCTGCCTGCCGGCTGACCGGGTCGTCCGGAAAGTCCGGACGTTCATCCCCTGTCCAGACCTTAGGGTCTGGAAAGAAATAACTTGGGTAATTCCGATCCGAAATGTGTTGCAGATTTAGTCGGTTTGATATTCACGAAACCGCAAGCGTAGCAGGGCTACGGTGAGGATTTCGGGGATGTCAAACCGGCTAAAGGTGTGATACAGTTCGGAAACGGAAAATCCAAGTTATTTCTTTCCAGACCCTTAAGTGATTCCTCTTGCACATCCTTCTCATAATAGTAATGACTGCTCGACAAGCTGACACTTGAGTCTGCTATCTTCATGATGTCCCCCCCCCGGGTTAATTCCGCCCCTTACCATCTGAATTAATAATTAACAATTAGGGGGTTGGTTTTAATTTCGGCCACAAGTCTTTCATTGGGCAAAGGTGGGCACAGCCCACCCTACAAAAAATACATATTTCCACCATGTTATTCTTAGTTCTCTTGTAGGGTGGGCTATGCCCACCGTTATAATGGCCGAAGTTAAAACCAACCCCACAATTAGCTGTTGATAATTAATTATTATTTCCGGTGGTTGGAGCATGTGTGTACAAAATTTCTAACCCAGATAAACTGAAAATTTTTAAAGGTCCTGGACTATTTTTAGTACCCCCCTGAGGGGTATAAGTGCCTTAAAACATGTGGCACTGCAGGCGTCACATACAACTTCGGAGTTTTTCTGCCACTCATTTCAGTACCCCCTTGAGGGGTGCAAAAAACAAGAAAATTACCACTAAGGGTCCGCTCAGAAATAAATTTGCATTTCAGAGTTGACAATGTGACATATATTTCGGCAAGCTTCATATGACAAAACCGCAGGAATAGCAACGCTCTTTTGAGGATTTTGGCATATGAAGATCGCTGAAAGAGATGTTATAGTGTCGCCTATAAAATGTGAAGTTATTTCTGAGCGGACCCTAAGGCACTAATTGTACAAATCGCGGCTTTTCAGCTATACCAACTCATCGGTCGTTTAAGTAAAAAAGTTGAGACTATTTGTCAGAGAGAGGTGCCAGTTCCACATCACCCCAGGCGCCGAATTCCCGGCCCAGTATAACAACCACGCCAATAAGGCCGGGGATGGTTTTTGCCAGGTCAAGGGCCTTACTGATGTCCTGTTTGTCCATAATTTCATTGCCGAGGCGAGTTGCAGCCGCATCAGCCAGAGAGACGGAGCGTGAAAGCACAGTCACGGAATCCGCGCTGCCCAGGCTCAATGAATGACCCACAGTGCCCGATGATGTACAGATGCCCACGGGCATACGGTTTTCATCAATCCTGATCCCGATCCGATACGACAGCGCTGATGTGCCTGAAAAAATACTGATCACGGATTCACTAGTCCGATGCATGAAGATATCACCGCCGTTTTCCACAACAACTTCGCTGATTCCGTCCATATCCAGGAGGTCCCTGCCTACGAACTCGGCAATAGCCCCTGCCACGGCAGCCATGGGACCTACGCCCGCGGCCCGGCCGGCGCCCTGCATATCCTTTATAATAGGAGGGGCCAACGAATCAAAAGAGAGTGGTGTCAGGGATGTAAGGAAATCAGGGTGACCTGAAATGTAGCTTTCCAGGTGATTCCGGTACTGGAATACAAGGTGGTAGGCCTCTGCCGCCAGATCCGCGGTGGCCAGTATCTGAAGATCCGTCTCGCGGACCTTAACCTCAAATGGAATCAGTCCGTCTGGATTAACAATCTTCCTGTAGGTCCGTTTCTTAAATGAAGCGGGGGGGAGCTTTTTCTTTTTCCGTTTAATAATCAGTCTTTAAATATCAGGGTCTGTTTGAAATGGGTGTAACCGAAACACGACAAGGCCGGGCCGGAGGCTGGAGGAAAAGTTACGACATATCCGCTTTTTTTACTTCTTCTACAAATCTCTGAATTTCAGCAACATCCTTTCTCCCCGGCATGGTCTCAACTCCGGAGTTCACGTCCACTGCCAGTGGTCTAACCTGCCTGATCGCCTCACCCACATTATCCGGGTTGAGTCCGCCTGCCAGGATGACAGGTCCTGGAGGATTGATCGACTCAACCAGCCTCCAGTTAAAAGTCTTGCCGGTCCCGCCGGCCGTGGTCTCGCAGTATGTGTCCAGCAGAAACGCCGCAACCTTGCCCTCGTAAGGAGTGAGATCCGACTCGGTTGATTCGGACTTGATACGAAAGGCCTTTACTACCCTGGTTGATATGATTTTGCAATATTCAGGCGATTCAGCCCCGTGCAACTGCACCATTGTCAGGCCGCAATACTGGACTATTTCATCAACAACCTCAGCTTCCTCGTCCACAAAGACCCCGACTGCATCGACAAAAGGGGGCAAAGCGCGTATAATAACTCTTGCTTTATCAGGTTCGACTTTCCTGGGACTCTGCTTTACAAAAATGAATCCCAGAGCATCAACACCGGCTGCCACCGCACCGGTCGCCTCAGTCATATTTGTCATTCCGCAAACCTTGATCCGCGTTCGGACGCTCATTTTACCTCCATACTAAG
>JAYEJK010000277.1:0-2812 GCA_034660535.1 Thermodesulfobacteriota bacterium
TGTGAGGTTACAAAATCCTCAAATTAGCGCTGCTAGTCCTGCGGTTTTGTAACCTCACAATCGGCCCAATCCGACCTAAATCTGAGCGCAATATTGTCCAACTTATTTTTACTTGAGCCCTTAGTATCTTTGTAAAAAATTTCCTCAAGACTTAAAAGATCAATCACCAGGGCAACCGTGCCGTCCCCCATAATGGTTGCGCCTGTAATTCCCTTAACGCTGCGATAATTTGATTCCAGGCTCTTGACAACTACCTGGTAAGGATCCAGAATCTCATCAACAATTATAGCATATCGTTTGTAGCCGGTATCAAAAAAGATTAACGATGATTCTTCCAATTCACTTTTTCCGCCGGATATTCCAAAGACATGAGACAGATCAATTAAAGGCACATATTCTCCTCTGAAACGATAGACATTTTCATCCGCCCCAAAGGACTTTAATCGGCCTGCTTCAAAACCCATTGTGCCGATCACTTCGAGTAAAGGGAGAAGATACGAAATACCGTTAACGCGTACGTGCAAAACCTGGGTAAGGGCAAATGTCAGAGGGATTGCCAGAGTAAACGCGGTCCCACTGCCCTTCTCGGTCTCTATGGAAAGGGATCCGCCAAGCCGCTCGACCTCAGTCTTGACAACATCCATCCCGACTCCTCTTCCTGAAAGCGACGTTACCTCCGTGGTGGTTGAGAAGCCCGGCCGACATAAAAAATCAAGAATCTTATTATCATCAACAACCTCGCCGGGCTTTGCAATTCCCTTATCCAATGCCTTTTGGTAAATCTCATCAACATCCAGCCCACGGCCGTCATCTTTGATCTCAATTAAGATTTTTCCGGCCTTCCGATATGCCCCGAACTCAATTATACCTTCTTCCGGCTTCCCTGCCGCCTTGCGCTCTTCCGGTTTTTCTATTCCATGGTCCACACAGTTTCTGACCATATGTTTCAACGGATCAGTAACCGCCTCGATGACCTCTTTATCCATTTCCGTGCCAACGCCGGAAAGACGCACCTTTATCTTTTTTTTCTGTTTATGGGCCGTATCCCTTGCAACTCTCTGGAACCGTCTGAAAGTTCCTTCAAGGGGAAACATCCGGACGCTTGCAACCCTCTCCTGGAAATCCTGATTTATTTTGATCAGATTTTCAAGTTCCTGTTCAATCTCACTGTGACAAGTATCCACGCCTCTTGAAAACAGACTCTGCATACGAGGAATGGCGATCCCTATCTCTTCCGCCAGATTGACAAGGTAGTCAATTTTTTCCACATCAATTCTGATAGTGGTCTTTCGGTAGGCCTCACGTGTCGCCTTCTGCCTGGATACTACTCGTTCAAGTACATCCTTGCCGATCTTTCCTTGTTCGACAAGGATCTCCCCGACCATTTTCTGCCGGCTCAAGGCATCTTTCAATTCCTCGCCGGTAATTCCGCCCGTTTCGACAAGGACTTCTCCAATAGGAGTTTCAGGATTTACCAGATTAACCGATTTTTCGACAGGATCAGCAACTTCATTTATCGAAATATCGTTTTCATCCTTAACAAACATGAAAACATCTTCAATCACATGGACCGGCACGGATGTTTTCAGTGTCACCTTCCACGAAATGTACATCTCGAAAATATCCATCTCGTCGTATGACGGCAGTTCGGACAGATCAGCCGTAACATCCAGGCATTCACCTAATTCCGTGAGGTTCATAAGCAGCAGTATGGGATCCTGACCTGAAAGAAAGAGATCTCCTTTGAAACGGATCCCTATACTGTAAAAAAAGACCGATTTTTCCGGGGAAGCATCCTCGCCGGTCGCTGCATCCTCTGAATCGCTTTTTTCTTCCTTTAAGACCGGTCCCATGGCGAGGAACCGGTCAAGTCCGGCCTTGCCTGCCTCTAAATCCGCGGACGAGGCCACGGGCTCGCCGCTGAGCCCTCGATTAAGCATTTCGTGGATAAAATCGACATTTTCAAGAAGAAGGGAAACAAGTGTGTTGGTGACCGGAACTTCATTACTCCTGACGCGCTCCAACAGATTCTCAATCATGTGAATGTACTTGGAGGCCGCATCAAATCCCACTACTGCAAAACTGCTCTTCAAGGTATGGAAATCCCGAAACAACTCTTCCACATCAGGCCCCACAACAGGTTCATCCTCAAGGCGCAGGAGACAGGCCTCTGCGGATTTCAGCAGATCTTCCGCCTCAGCCTGGAAAATTTTTGTGGTCTCGTCCTGTACGTTCATCTCTAACCAATCACGGAGTCAAGTTAACCGGACAACGGTTATCTCAGCCAAATAAGCCTTTTAATAGCCCACAACAACTGCTCGGGCTGAAACGGTTTAACCAGCCAGCCTGCTGCGCCGGCATCCTTTCCTTTTTTGATCATCGCTATATCTCCCTCAGTCGTTAAAACAAGAATCGGGATAAAACGAAAATCACTTTTTTTGACATTTTTTATAAAAGTGATGCCGTCCATTTGCGGCATGTTGATATCTGTAATTATCAGTGAGAGACTTTGTCCTTCGGCCCGAACCTGTTCGAGCTTTTCTGTGGCATCCTGCCCGTCCACGGCATTGATCACATCGTATCCGGCGTTTTTAAGGCAAAAGGATATAGATGTCCGAATGGTAGGAGAATCATCCACTGCCATGATGCATTTACTCATGTTTCCAATAGACCTGATTTGTAACCGTTTAGTACCTTAGTGGTAATTTTCTTGTTTTTTATACCCCTCAAGGGGGTACTGAAATGAGTGGCAAGAAATCAAAAGGGTGAAATATTTTTAAATAGTTACACGCAACTGTTAAGGTACTTATAC
>JAYEJK010000278.1:0-2812 GCA_034660535.1 Thermodesulfobacteriota bacterium
AGATAAACTGGAAATTTTTAAAGGTCCTGGATAAGTGCCTTAAAACATGTGGCACCACAGGCGTCACATATAACTTCGGAGTTTTTCTGCCACAAAAAACAAGAAAATTACCACTAAGGCACTAAAGTAGGGGGCCTCTCTGAACGGTTACATTTGAATTCACTTGCTTGTGGCGCGACTATCTGTTAGAGATGGTGCGCAATAGGCGATTATCAATCTGTAACAAACCGATTCGTTTGAATATTTACGCAGGTTATAAGGAGAAAAAAATGGCGCTTGAAAGAACTTTATCCATAATTAAACCAAATGCCATGTCAAAAAACATTATCGGAGAAATTATCCGCCGTTTTGAAAGAAACGGGCTGAGGGTGGCTGCGGCAAAGATGACCCGTTTGACCATACCGGAGGCAGAGGGCTTCTATGCAGAACATAAGGAAAGGCCCTTTTTTAATAGCCTCTGCAATTTTATGGTTTCAGGACCGGTAATGCTGATGGTGCTGGAGGGAGAAGGGGCGGTTGCCAGGAATCGCGAGATAATGGGTGCGACAAACCCGGCTGATGCCGCCGAGGGGACCATTCGGAAAGACTTTGGAGATGATGTCGAGGCCAATACGGTCCATGGTTCCGATTCGGCAACCTCTGCCGACAGGGAGATTTTCTATTTCTTCAAGCCGTGGGAACTTGTTAATGTCAACCCTATTGATCCGGTCTGAGGGGTAAACTGTTCCTAACGGAGGAATTCCTCGGGCACAGTGCACCACACCGCCCGTTTACCTCTTTCAAGTGTGCCGTAATTCCGGCTGATCCCAAGCGCCGAGGCCGGATTCACGGTCAACATTGCCAGCAGTTCGTACTGACTTAGTTTATTTCGGTAATGTTTTCTGAAATAACTTAACTCATTCCACAAGTTCAGATCATCATTGGATACCAGGCTGTCTGTTCCAATGCAGATATTTATTCCTGCATTATGCAGATCCTCCCATCGGCCTCTGCCGACTCCTATAAGAGCATTGCTCCTGGGGCACAAACACACATTTGTTTTTCTTTCGGCCAATGTTGTAATGTCCTGGTCTTTAAGATGCACGCAATGTACCGCCAGGGTCGTTTCGTTAAGAAGTCCCAGGTTTTCCGCGTATTGAACCGGACTGCACCCAGGCGCCAAGTAGTCATTCGGCAGGATGTCGGCAGCCCTGAAAAAGTCGGCCAGATCGCCTTGTCCGGTATTTAAGAATTCTATTTCCCCAACGCACTCGGCCAGATGAAGTGAAAAAGGCAATTTTTTTGCAGTGGTCCATGTCTTGACTCTCTTAAGGGTTTTCGGATGAGTGGAATAGAAGGCATGTCCGGAAAAGCATAGCCTTTTTGTCTTGACATCATCCGGTAAATCTTCCACAAATGGTATATGGGGCAACCCGTTGTTTCCCAAAGGTGTTGTGAATCCGAAATGCTGTACCATGAGATAATGTTCAAGACCGTTTGCTTCAAGCAGTTCTGAAAGCATACGGCAATACTTTCCCGCCATGTCAGCCACAAAGACCGTTCCGTTGTCCTGTACGGCTTGGATGGTGATATCAAGTCCCTTTGAGTCAGGCGGATCGGAAAGTAATGGAACCAGGCTTTGAAGCCATTTCACGAATCCATGGCCCAGGCGCGTTTTTCCCGCCAGATGAGAGAGTTCCAGGTGGGTATGGGAGTTGATCAATCCCGGGGCGATTGCAGTATCTCCGAGGTCCTTGACAGGGATTTTATAACTCTTTCTCAGTCCATCAAAAGGTCCTACGTCGCTGATCCGGGGGCCGTCCTGTGTCTCCCTGATAACGAGCAGTCCGTCTTCGAGAGGCTCATGCCCGGGGACCATCGTGATTATTCCGCCTGCTCTGACTCCATATTCAGACTCGCTGTTTTGTCCATGTTTAATCATGATAATTTCTAAAAAAAAGTCCGGCGCAGTGAATCTGTCAGGTTTCTGCCATACTTGCAGGGACCTTACAGTCAATCGGCAAACCGATCAAGAAATAATTAAGTCCTATGTCGGTGTAACCGATCACGGGGGTAGCAAAAGCCCTGCCGGATGCGGCGTCTGTGAACGCTTACTGAATTTGACATCACTAACTGAATCGTATACTGTTAGTGATAACATTAAGGTTATGCCAATACATACAAAGGAGGGAGATATGAAAACGAGACATCTGATCGGAGTAATCACCATACTGTTTTTGTTATCCATAGTTATCGGCGGTTGCGAAAAACGCGAGCTTGCCAGACCGCCTGCCGGTACAGGGACGGTTTTCCAGAAATCGCTTCCCGAGACATACGATGCTGCCAGAGAATCCCTCGTCAAGCTCGAGTTTCATATTGTAAAGGAAGAGGCCGGATACATAGAAGGAGTCTATCCCAGGAGCGTTAATAGTAAAGGAGAAGCCAAAGGGGAACACGTCGGCGTCTGGATTGATTCCAGGGATAGATACAGCGCCCGCGTTCTCATTGACACCCTTAAGACTCCAAAGGAGATCAAGAAGCAGAAAGAGTGGCGCCAGGATGTCCTTCGCAAGATGATGGAGATACTCAGATAGTCAGCCGGGGACATAATTCTATCAATGATCTTATTTAAAACTCGAAAGATAAAAAAGTTGCTTGAGCAGTGCAAGGCTTCTGAAAATAAACCGGATGCACAACTGATAACTGAACTTAGGGTCTGGAAAGAAATAACTTGGATTTTCCGTTTCCGAACTGTATCACACCTTTAGCCGGTTTGACATCCCCGAAATCCTCACCGTAGCCCTGCTACGCTTGCGGTTTCGTGAATATCAAA
>JAYEJK010000279.1:0-2794 GCA_034660535.1 Thermodesulfobacteriota bacterium
ATAGAAAAGTAAAAGCAAGAAGTCTTCTCTGCTTTTGGGCTTCTAGGGAATTGGGCATGTCTCATACAGACCTGGCTAAGAAATTAGAAATGAGTACAGCAGGCATCGGATTTTCAGTAGAGAGGGGGAGAATCAATAGCAAAAAATGGCAACCATTTGCTTACCGATTAAGTTGTTGAATTTTAAAAGAGCGTCCCTCTCCCCCTCTCCCATGCTCTCCCATGTGTTTTGCCGCATGATCGAAGAATTTGTGACATGCAAATATTTTTTTTCCGGTCTTAGGATTGATGAAATCGTCCAGAACAACGAGCAAATTTCCATCAGTCAAAGGACTCGGTATCAACTTCCATAAACAGGCCCACAGGTTGGTCCATGGAATCTTAGGTGAGGCCATAAAGGTGTAATACCGCCTCTTGCTAATAACAGTAAAACCAAACAGTGTTTTTAAACATCGGAGTAAATTTGATGTCTTTGATGAGGTGAACGGGATAATAATTGCTAAAAGAGTATAAATAAACCACGTCCCTCGTTCTTCTCCTTTTTTGGAATAATCAAATTTTTTTTGAGTTCCTTGAGCAATGAATGTAATATGTGCATGCGAGGCCTCCGTTATGTTTTTTGTTTTGATGACGAAAGCATAACATAACTTGGCCTCGTCTTCACTATTAACTAGTTGTTTTTGTGTAATTAATTAAATATTTCTCTTAAAAAATCGTTCGAAAAAAGTTCAATAATATTAATAGATTACGCCAAACCCGATTTTTCATAGCTATTTGATATTATTAGAAAAATTCAAAATGCCCCATTTGCCGGGCCTGCTCGCATGATTTTTCGATGCAAAAATCATTTTGAGTTTGTGCGGCCTATAAAAACGTGAAACTTCAGGAAGGAATAAAAAGCTATGAAAAAATATGGTCTTATTGTACTGATTTTTACGGTTTTCTTTTCGTTAATATCAATGACGGTGTCAGCCGAAACAGATGCTGAACGCTTGGACCGCCTGGAAAGGGAGATTAAGGAGCTGAGGGCGAAGCAAGCCACGCAAGCCACGACTGAAAATGTATTGTCCAAAGCTGAAAGCGTATGGTCCAAATACAACATGCGCATTTATGGACGTGTAAAAGTTGATCTCAACTATGACACGGCAGAATTCAAAAAATATAATGATTTCATCGGGGTGGTTAAGGAAGATGCCCCGAATGATTCGGTGAACTTCAACCCGCGGGATACCCGTTTCGGGTTTGAGGCAAGCCACACTGATGGGAACTGGACAGGTAAGGGCCGTTTTGAAATTGATTTTTACGGCACCAATTCCGGGAGCAATCTGATCCCCCGCATGCGCCTCGGATATATAGATCTGGCAAACAATTCATCCGGCACAGGCCTTCGGCTTGGACAGGATTGGATCCCAGTGGCCCAGCAGAATCCGGCTACCATTGATTTCGGTGTCCTGACCTCTGCCGGCAACCTGTGGTGGCGTGTACCCCAGGTTACGCTTCGCCAAGAACTGGGCAACGTGGAACTACTTTTATCCGCCATGAAGCACCGTCGTGTGGATACTGAGGAAGAAGATAGGATGCCCTGGATTCTTGGCCGGATCGCCTATAATTTCGGAGATGGCAACCTCGTTGCTCTGGGTGGCGGGTACCGGACCGGCGAGTACGTCCATACGGTACATACCGGTAAGGACATAGATCGATCTCTGATCGCATTGGAACTCAAGTTAAATTTAGGGCCTGCCCTGCTCAAGGCTGAAGGATTTTGGGGAGAAGCCCTGAGTAAAAATTTTCTCCGCTATGACATGGGCATCAACGATAGTGACCCGAATAATCCAAAGGAAATAGAAGCAATGGGTGGTTTTGTCAGCCTGACCGCAAATACTACCGATGATCTCACCGTTTCCGGTGGATACGGTATCGATGATCCCAAGAACGATGACATGAAAACAATGAAAGGAGCCCTGGGTGACAGGCAGTTTACCAGAAACGATATGGCTTTTGTAAACTCTTGGTATAAGGTAACCAAAGGGATAAAGGTCGGCGCAGAAATTATGTACGTGAACACCGAACGTTTTGATAAGACTGATGAAGGTATGCGTTACACCATGTCGATGTGCTACAAATTCTGAAGACAGGTCCGTTTGGTCTGGAGAATTGTGGAATACTGGAATTGTGGGGTCAAAACGTGATGAATATTTTAAGGGCTGTCGCCATGGCAGTGGTTGTATGTCTCTGCTTTGGATGCAACGAGCAAGGCAGCCCGACAGACCAGCACGAAAAGGGTTATCGTTCCCTTTTGCTTGACGGCAATCGTTTTCTGAAAAAAAAGAAGTATCAAAAGGGGGCCGACCTTTTTACCAAGGCTATTTCCAAGGAGCCTGAAAAGGCTGAAGGCTATTTGAACAGGGGTATTGCTTATGCCAACCTGGAACGGTATAAGAAAGCTATTGTCGATTTTACAAAGGCGATCCAAAAAGACGGAGCCCTCGCCATTGCGTATGCAAATCGCGGAATCGCATACGATCATTTGGGCAGACACAAAGAGGCCCTTTCCGACTATCAAAAGGCGTAATCGTTCACAGGCCCTCCATCTGAACGCGATCAGCCCTGTGAAGATGTGAAGATGGGGACGCTCTTTAGTAATTTAATTGACATTATGTTTGATTGACATTAAAAGCATGACATGCCAAGAACAGCACGCCTGGATGCTCCTGGAGTTCTGCACCATGTCATGATAAGAGGTATAGAACGTAGGGAAATATTCCGCAATAATACAGACCGTGAGGATTTTATCG
>JAYEJK010000280.1:0-2791 GCA_034660535.1 Thermodesulfobacteriota bacterium
AGAAAGATAACCGACAAAGAATTGCAGAATATCAGTATAGAGCGATCAGATTTTCACGGTGAATGGAACTATAAAATCAAACCGAGAGTTGATGCAGTGTAAAGGTTATTAATTTTTGGTTCCTAAGCCCTTCGGTGAAGAGCTTTTGCATGAGAGTCTTTTTCAGTTCGGTGGTAGTGGCAATGATCCGTTCCTGCGCTTCAATCGCCCGCTGCACCGTCGACAGGATGTGCGCGATCTTCTTTTGCTCGGGGAGCGGGGGAAGAGGAAGTTCCTTCTCCTTAAGTAGCTTAAAGTGCGAGTTGTAACCGTGAGTTGGCAGATCAAGCGCGAGCAGTGCAAAATAATAAAATTTGGGGTCGTAGAGTTCCCGGTTTGGGGGGAGCACCTTTGTGCCGTCTGCTCCGAGAATAAATGAAAAATCGATGTATTTAAAACATCGCGTATGATCTCCAAAAAACAACCAGCGGCAAATCAAAATTGATCAACTTATCCTCGTCATCGCAGTAACCAGCGATGAACCTCTGTCCCTGATCAACAACGGGAAATTGATCGGTCTCAATAATTTTCTTCTTGGGTATTTGATTATTCTTGCTGACCTTACTTTTCACAAGTGAGTCTGGAAATGAACATCTTTGCCAACCGTTCATAACTGCATCGTCACCAAAATCTGCTTTCGACTCTGCACCAATTCCGCTTTTTTGAAAAGAACTCATCCCTCACCTTCCTTCTCCAGCTCTTCAAGAACAGCCCGACCTTTTTCCGTCAACCGGTACTTCTGCTTGCTGCTCCTTGGCTTGTCGGGGATGGTCATTTTGAGCAGGTCCTCGTTGAGCAGCGGTTTGAGGACTTGGTTCCGGAACTTAGTGCGGTCCGATCGTTCGGCGATTTCCATCAACTCTTTGATTCCACAGGGAATCAGACACTTACGGAGGATTTCGACTTGGTGCCGACTTAGTGCCAACTTGGTGCCGACTTGTTCGGTGACCGGTGTGGTGATTTCCCTGGTTACCGAATCATCAAGCTCCAGCGCTGCCGGGTGGACGGGCAGTCGAACCATGAAATAGCTGCGATCTTCGTCAAAATCAAATTCGGGTGAAGGTGAACCGTTGGCCTTCATTGCCTGAAAAATTTTGGGGATGCCGGTGGAACGGCCTTCTGTAAACTCCAGTTCCTTTAAAAATTCACCGATACGGCGGTTACGGTACCGGCGTGGCTGAACACGCCCGGCGCGGAACTGTTCAAGCCGTACCGAACGATCCGGGCCTGGGTAACTGAGCACAACAAGCTCGTCATACATGATGCGGACTTCTACCGGTTCTCGGACATCGTAACCACGATGGTACACGGCATTAACCACAGCTTCTTCAATGGCGATGTAAGGAAAATTTTCCACGCGAGTAGATTCAGCGCGATCAGGATGTTTAATTACCGTTTCACTGATAAAGTTACGCCGAATGTAGTCGAGGGCATCATGTGTCATGCGTGGTAACGGCCCTTTGAAGGTTTTCTCTGAAAACTTGTCGCCGCCCGGTCCTTCCCTGGAAAACCACACTACATCAATCTGCATGACGGGAAAAAAGCGATGCGGTTCCGGGTTGAACATCATCATACCGACATTGAGGGGAAACGGTGCCTCTATAGCCCCGCCAATGACCTGCATCTGCCTCCCCAAATCGAGCAAGGAAGAGTTGCGACTTGCGGAGCCAAGTCACGTTAAGCGCGTTGTTTGCCCTATTCATGAGTGATTATGATGCTTTCAGGATTTCCAAACTTCTTAAGATACTTCTTTTGTCCACTAATTGATCTGTTACAAATTTATGGACAATACTTGACAAAAGAGTTTGATAGGGCAACCCTTCAGTCTCGGCTCTCAATTTAAGTTGCTCGAGGTCATTGTTTTTTAGACGCAAACTTATACTTTTTTTCTCATTGGCTTTATCAATGATGCTTTCAATTGATGCCTTCTTTGTGTTGCTAACTGGAACAAATTGAGAAATATTGCCTTCAATTTCACTTTCGTATTTATCTAGTTTAGATTTCATAGCCTCACCCCATGTATTTTTTATGTAGTTTCCTGCTTGGATATGCTGTTTTTAGAATAATATTTGACTGACCATCTATTATGAACGGGACTGAGTAGATATAATTATTTAATTTCACAACGAATATTTGTTGGTTTGGTGTTGATGTGTTCTCTAAAATATCAAGGTACTCTTTCCTCAAAATGATTTCTGATATTTTTTCAAAAGAAACATTTCGTTCTATTTGTAATTTTTGATTTTTCTCTTCATCCCAAATGATCATAACAATAGGCTCTTTTAAATATTCTTAGTATATATATTGTATATTCATTTGAGGCTAAATTGTCAATTTTTTTCAGCGGCTAACGAAATAAGAGTTTTTGCGGCGCGAAGCCGACGCCAAAACTCCAGTTCAAAGGATTGAGAGCGACAAAAAACATGTCGCATCAATCCTTACTGGTTCGGCAATTTCTGCCGTTTGATTCATTGGTGGCAAGGAATTAAACATAACGTCCCCCTTTTCCCTGCCTTGTCTTTTCCTTAAAAAGGCTCTTTTAGTACCTTAGTGTGCGTATTCCACTGATCTCGGCCACTCATTCCACGCGAAGCCGGCCACTCATTCCATTCCATCCCGGCCACCGATTCCACGTGATCCCGGCCACGGATTCCAGAGGATCTCGGCCAGTCAATCGGAGCGAAGCGACGCTGTTAATTTTCTTTTAGCTTTTGGGTTCTTTTATGTCAAGTCAGCTTTCTTTTTTCTCATA
>JAYEJK010000281.1:0-2769 GCA_034660535.1 Thermodesulfobacteriota bacterium
GCAGATTTAGTCGGTTTGATATTCACGAAACCGCAAGCGTAGCAGGGCTACGGTGAGGATTTCGGGGATGTCAAACCGGCTAAAGGTGTGATACAGTTCGGAAACGGAAAATCCAAGTTATTTCTTCCCAGACCCTAACCCAGATAAACTGGAAATTTTTAAAGGTCCTGGACTCTTTTCAGTACCCCCTTGAGGGGTATAAGTGCCTTAAAACATGTGGCACCGCGGGCGTCACATATAACTTCAGAGTTTTTCTGCCACAAAAAACAAGAAAATTACCACTAAGGCACTAAATCTCTAATTCATTAAATTTATGTAAAATTTCTGTATTGAAAGGGTTCCGGGTCCTGGGTTGTTAATGAAAAAATGTCGCTGTAGTCTTAAGTGCCGGGGATCTTAACTTTGAAGCGTTTACGGATGGTTGTGAGCCTGGCTGTTGAGGCGGAGACACGTTCAGGAGAAATTAGGCCGCTATCAAGGCCGTAATTGAGCGCCGAGACAGATGCTTCAACCACGTCGTGATCGTGACAGATCAAGAGAAGATCAACTCCGGCGCAAAAGGCCTTAAGAGCTGCATGAGATATGCTGCCTCCCTGCGTAATGGCTCCCATTTCAAGATCGTCCGTAATGATGAGGCCGTTATAACCCAGTTCGATCCTCAGAAGGTCGGTAACGATCCTGCCTGACATGGTCGCAAGCTCTTCCGGATCAAGACGTGAATAAACGGTATGAGATATCATGATGGAAGCAACGCCCGCTGATATTGCGGTTTTGAACGGCACGAGATCCCTTGCGCGAATCAGGTCCGCGGATTCTGTCACAACAGGCAATTTTTCATGTGGGTCAAAAAGAGCCGCACCCAGACCTGGGAAATGTTTTCCGCACGCGGCAACCCCTATATTTTCCATTTCTTCAATAACAAGCCTGCCAAGTTCCGCCACCCTTTCAGGATCATCTCCAAAAGAACGGAGTTCCATGAAACATCCCTTGCCTACCGGACACACGTCCAGGACGGGTGCAAAATTCATGTTAATCCCGACATCCAGTAACTCCTGAGCGCAGGTACGGGCATATTTTAAGACTTCCTTTTCCGGGTTATCGGAATCGGCAAGTTCTCTTGCCCCCCTGAACCGGCAGAACGGTTCAGGCAGCCTGGCCACTGTCCCGCCCTCCTGGTCAATCGAAATCAAAGGAGCCGCAAGACCGGTATTCAGGCAGGCCCGTACCAACTTGCCGCACAGGCTGCGAAGCCGGCCGGGTTCCACCACGTTACGCCTGAATATAATAAAATTATTGATGTGATGTTCCCGAATCAGCCGCAGAGTGGAATCATCCAGGTCAGGACCCGGCAATCCGATCATGAACAGACTCCCCAGTTTCTGTTTTTTTTCTTCCATACTGTCCATTTCAGGTTTCTGCCTTAGGGTCTGGAAAGAAATAACTTGGATTTTCCGTTTCCGAACTGTATCACACCTTTAGCCGGTTTGACATCCCCGAAATCCTCACCGTAGCCCTGCTACGCTTGCGGTTTCGTGAATATCAAACCGACTAAATCTGCAACACATTTCGGATCGGAATTACCCAAGTTATTTCTTTCCAGACCCTTAATCTGATTGATACGGTGCAGGGTCAATTACTCCGGCCTCGGAAAAGCCTTTAAGCCTGAGGCGGCAGGAATCGCATTTGCCGCATGCCCTGCCCGTCTCGTCCGGGTTGTAACAACTGTGTGTTTCAGCGTAATCCACGCCCAGAGACATTCCTTTAAGAATAATCTCTTTTTTAGTGAGATAAAGGAGCGGAGCATGGATCTTGAAACCGCGGCCACCCTCTACGCCGGCCTTTGTCCCCAAATCGGCCATTTTCTCAAACGATTCAAGATACTCGGGTCTACAGTCCGGATAGCCGCTGTAATCCATGACATTTACGCCGATAAAAATATCCCTTGCCCCTAAAACCTCTGCCCATGACAACGCATAAGACAAAAATATTGAATTTCTTGCAGGCACATAGCTTGATGGTATGGATGACTTCATTTCATCGAAAGAACGACCGGTCGGCAACGGAAGATCGCCCGTCAGGGCAGAACCTCCGATCTTCTCAAGTTCAAGATTTAATACGAGATGCTTACAAACTCCTATCCGTGCAGCCAAAACTTCAGCCTTTTCAACCTCAATATAATGCTGCTGGCCGTATAAAAAACTTATACAATTGCACTGATATCCTTCTGCCATGGCTATGGACAGCACTGTGGTAGAGTCAAGTCCGCCACTGAAAAGAATAACACTATTCCGCCTGCTTGCGCCAATTTCAGCCATTATGATCTTCCGTTTACCATAACTTTCTATAAGTGCTTCGCTAGTTGCCATGGTGGGCGCAGCCCACCCTACAAAAGCCACAAAAGTACTGATATGACTGGTAGCCGTAGGGTGGGCTTCGCCCACTGATCCTTGCTGATTTTAATGATTGCTTGAATTTCATCCTCTTGTACGATAATCTGCATTCGTCTGTAAGGTATAATTTACAGTGTAACCGTTCAGAGGGGCCCCATATTTTGCAGACTCCTTAAGAATGTAATCGTTCTCAGGCGCTCCATATGGGCGCTGGCAGTTCGGCTCACTATATAAGTAATATGTGAGCCGGGCTGATCGCACCCCAAGGGCACTTCCGTTGGGCGCGTTCAGATGGAGGGCCTGTGAACGATTACTTTACAGTAGGTATTTATCAACAGGAGTCGACAATCAATCACGCAATTTTCTAGAACATACTAAC
>JAYEJK010000282.1:0-11054 GCA_034660535.1 Thermodesulfobacteriota bacterium
GGTATAAGTACCTTAACAGCTGCGTGTAACTATTTAAAAATATTTCACCTTTTTGATTTCTTGCCACTCATTTCAGTACCCCCTTGAGGGGTATAAAAAACAAGAAAATTACCACTAAGGTACTAAAATAGACCGTCCCGGCTCTTCGATAATGGAAGGGACGGGACGGGGAAAAAACGACCGCCATTATGAGGCATCGTTCCCAGCAGAAATTGGAAAAACGGAAATTAATAAACCATAAGCGATCGTATGTCAAGTGAAAAATTGTGAGAAAGTCGGGTTATAATGTTGCCTGAGGCAACAGGATGAGATATGATTTTTATCAGATTCATATATAACACACCTTTACCAACCCGGAGGGGGAAATGGGCGACCATGGGAAACTGCTCGTTGTTGACGATGAGCCTAGCGTCACACAGTCACTGGAAATAATGTTAAAGGAGCGCTCATACACGGTCAGTACGGCATCGTCCGGTAATGAGGCCCTCGAACTGCTGGGCCGGGACGACTTTGATATAATGCTTACCGACATTAAGATGCCGGGCATGGATGGGCTTGAACTCATGAGGCAGGCACGGGAGCTGAATCCTGAGATGCAGTGTATGGTCTTTACCGGATACGGTGAAATTGATGTCGCTATCAAGGCCATGAGAATGGGCGCCATAAACTTCATACACAAGCCCTTTGCCTTTGCCGAGATGGAGGTAGCCATTGAGCAGGGCATGGAAAAGCGCCGCCTGATCTTGGAACTCGATGAAAACCGGGAAAGACTTGAAAAGACCAACAGGGAACTGGCCCGGGAAGTCAATGAAAAAAAGATGATTCTGGATGCGGCGGGAAGAATCACATTTATCAATTCCTTTGGCATGCTCCTTCTGGGACTGGATGCGGATGAACCTATAGGCCGGTCGTTTCATGAACTGGCTCGCCATTCCAGGGCCGACGGGAAAACAATCGGCGCGGTTGTAATATTCCGTGACTTCACCGAGCGCCTTAAAACAGAGCAGACGCTACTGCAGGCAATTCATGCCGCTGAACAGGCAAGCCGGCTTAAAAGTGAATTCCCGGCCAATATGAGCCATGAAGTCAGGACACCTATGAACGGCATTATCGGTATGACTGACCTTGTGCTCAAGACCGATCTTGCGCCTAAGCAGAGAGAATATCTGGATATGGTCAAAATCTCTGCCGACAACCTTCTGGCAATTTTAAACGACATACTTGATTTTTCAAAAATCGAGGCAGGGAAACTCAATCTTGAAAAGAACACCTCTTAACATCCTTCTGGCCGAAGACGATTATGTCAACCGGACCCTTGCAATTCTCCTGATCGAGAATCTGGGATGGGAGGTTACGGCCGTGGAAAACGGCAAGGATGCCTTAACAGCCCTTAAAACCGGCCGTTTTGATCTTGTCCTGATGGATGTGCAGATGCCGGAGATGAATGGTTTTGAGGCCACTATGGCAATTCGCGAAAAGGAAAAAGAGACGGGAGAGCATATCCCCATTATCGCATTGACAGCGCATGCAATAAAGGGTGACAAGGAACAATGCCTTAATGCCGGCATGGATGATTATATCCGCAAACCGATTGAGTTCAAAGAGTTCCGTTCCACAATCCTGAAGACTGTCAAATAACGGGTTGCAATCCGCAATCCTCAAGCAACTCACCACTTGTCATTTTCTGGTTTTATAGTAGTATGTGTTCCCTATAAGGAAATCCGTGAGAAAGGTCAAAGACCACTATTATAAAAAGGCAAAAAAGGAAAAATACCCTGCCCGTTCTGTTTACAAACTCGAAGAAATTCAACAAAAATACAAGATATTAAGACCCGGAGACAGGGTTCTGGATTTAGGATACCGGCCTGGGAGTTGGACGATGTTTGCAGCCAGGACCATTGGCGCCAAAGGACTTGTAGTCGGAATTGACCTTCACAGAGGTAAAAATCCGTATGTGACAGGTGCAGCCGAGATTTGCCTGCATCATGCCGACATTTTTTCCGAAGATGCTTTAGACACGATCAAGAAAGAGTGTCCGAGTTTTAACGTGGTTTTAAGCGATCTTGCCCCCAAGACCACGGGTCACAAACTTGCCGATCACCTGCAGTCCGTGGAACTCTCCGAAAGGGCCCTTGAACTTGCCGAATCCCTGCTTTCCGACGGCGGAACATTTTACTGCAAGGTATTCCAGGGTGAGGATTTCCCCCCACTCGTGAATAAAGTTCGACGCTGTTTCAAGACAACAAAGGTTGTAAAACCAAAAAGTTCCCGCAGTGAAAGCAGGGAAGTTTTTGTTCTGGGACTGAAATTCAAAAAAAGCTGTTAGCCATTAGCGGTTAGCTTTTAGCTTGTGGTGTTTCTTATTGATTTCTTTAGTGCCTTAGTGGTAATTTTCTTGTTTTTTGTGGCAGAAAAACTCCGAAGTTATATGTGACGCCTGTGGTGCCACATGTTTTAAGGCACTTATCCAGGACCTTTAAAAATTTCCAGTTTATCTGGGTTAGCTAATAGCTAACGGCTAAAAGCTAATCGCTATTTTAAGCGAGCCATAAGGAGGATGAAGTGTCCGGACACTCTAAATGGAGTACGATAAAAAGAAAAAAAGGCGCGTTAGACGCCAAGCGCGGGAAAATATTTACAAAGCTGATCAAAGAAATTACCGTGGCTGCAAGAATCGGCGGAGGAGACGCCGGCGCGAACCCACGATTACGTTCAGCAATCGTTGCTGCAAAGTCCGAAAACATGCCCAAGGAGAATATTGAACGGGCCGTTAAAAAAGGCACAGGCGAACTGGAAGGGACCGTCTACGACGAGATAACATATGAAGGTTACGGGCCGGGAGGTGTAGCGATACTTGTGGATTGCATGACCGACAACAAAAACCGCACAGTGGCCGATATAAGACATTTTTTTGCAAAATCAGGCGGTAATCTCGGCGAGTCCGGATGCGTCTCCTGGATGTTTGACAAGAAGGGTTCCCTTCTCGTTGACAAATCAGTTGTTTCTGAAGACAAACTCCTGGACATCGTGCTGGATGCAGGCGCTGAAGATGTTGTGGAAGAAGAAAACGAATTCCAGGTGATTACTGTGCCCGACGACTTTGCGGCCGTACTAGAGGCCCTTGAATCCGAAAGCATCCCGCTGATTGAATCCTCTATATCAATGATTCCTAAAAATGTTATTGAAATAATCGACGAAAAGGTGTCCAAACAGGTGCTGACGCTCCTCGAAAAGCTGGAAGATCATGAAGATGTCCAGAATATCCATGCAAACTTCGATATCCCGGACGAAATCATAGAAAGCGTATAAAAAAGAAAGATCCGTGAACACAATGGCCGCTGATTTTCGCATTCTGGGAATCGACCCAGGCTCGCGCACCACGGGATACGGAGTGATTGATAAAGAGCGCGGGCGGTTGCGCTTTGTTGCCTGCGGAGTAGTCAAATCAACGCCCTCTCTTTCGTTTCCCGAAAGGTTGATGGAGATACATGACGGAATATGCGAGGTTATTGCCAGGCATGAACCGGATGAGGCGGCAATTGAAGACGTCTTCATGTCAAAAAACGCCATGTCGGCCCTGAAACTTGGACATGCCCGCGGTGTGTTGATCCTGGCTGCAATGAGCCACAGCCTTTCCGTCCACGAATACAGTCCTCTTACGGTTAAACAGTCGGTCGTAGGTCATGGAGGAGCGGACAAACATCAGGTGCAGCATATGGTCAAGTCACTCTTGACTCTCTCAGGTCTGCCCGGTCAGGATGCTGCGGACGCCTTGGCCGTAGCGGTCTGTCACGCCAATATGATACGGGTTCGATAAAAAGGGCTGATTAAGATGATTGCCTGTTTAAAAGGAAAAGTAATAGCCAAAACATTTGACAAGACAATCATTGATGTAAACGGAGTCGGCTATGAAGTTCACATTACCCGTTCCGTTTTCAGCATGCTGCCTGATATCGGGCAAGAGACATTTCTCCATGTCCTTACGCACGTCAGGGAAGACGCCCTGACCCTCTTCGGTTTTTCCGACACTGATGAAAAGAGTATATTTTTAATTCTCATGGGGGTTTCCGGAATCGGACCCAAGCTTGCGCTTGGCATACTGTCCGGAATCAGACCTGCTGAACTTGCCCGTGCAATATCTTCGGAAAATATCGGTAGACTGACCCAGCTGTCAGGAGTAGGTAAAAAGACGGCTGAGCGGCTCTGCCTGGAATTAAAAGACAAGATTGATCTGCCGCCCGCCCAACCCGAATCTCCTGGACGGCCGGGTCTGCCTGAAGAATCCGACGGCCGACGCATCTCTGATGTGATTTCCGCACTTATCAATCTGGGCTATCCGGAGACCAGGGCAAATGAAGCCTTGAATTCGGTACAAAGGCGGTTGTCCGACAACTCTTTTTCAAATATGCCTCTTGAAGAACTGTTACGCCGAACATTGGGAGCGCTTGTTTGAATTTTGAAGAAAGAATAGTAAGCAGGGACGCAACTGAAAAAGACGTCCAGGAGGAACAGCACCTCCGGCCCAGACGGTTGTCCCGGTATATAGGCCAGCCGCAGCTTAAAAAAAACCTGGAAATCGCGATCCAGGCGGCAAAAGGAAGGGGGGAACCGCTGGATCACCTTCTTTTCCATGGTTTTCCCGGACTGGGCAAGACCACCCTTGCACATATCATTGCCAATGAAATGCAGGCAAACATCAAGGTCACATCCGGCCCGGTAATTGAAAGGGCCGGGGACCTCGCCGCCATTCTGACCAGCCTCCAGGAAGGCGATCTGCTGTTCATCGACGAAATTCACCGCTTGAATCACGTTGTGGAAGAAATCCTCTATCCGGCAATGGAGGATTTCCAGCTGGATCTGGTGATCGGCCAAGGGCCGGGCGCCAGGGTCGTAAAAATGGGTTTGTCCAGGTTTACGCTTGTCGGCGCCACCACCCGGACCGGTCTGCTGACACCACCTTTACGTGACAGATTCGGAATAATCTTAAGACTTGATTTCTATTCGCCTGAAGATCTGGTAACCATTGTCAAAAGATCCGCATCCGTGCTTGGAATCAATATTGACAATGCAGGGGCCATGGAAATCGGGAACAGGTCACGCGGCACCCCAAGGGTGGCAAATCGGCTGCTTAAACGTGTACGCGATTTTGCAGAGGTGAAAGCAGAAGGCCATATCTCATCAGTCGTGGCCAAGGTCGCTCTTGAAATGCTGGCCGTGGATCATCTCGGTCTTGATGAAATGGACAGGAAGATACTCCTGACTATTATTGACAGGTTTAATGGCGGCCCCTTAGGGATAGACACCCTGGCAACTGCGGTTTGCGAGGAAAAGAACACGCTTGAGGACGTATATGAACCGTTTTTGATCCAGTCAGGTTTTCTGATCAGAACTTCCCGCGGAAGAATGGCCACTTTAGCTGCATATGAACACTTTGGCAGGAAAGCCGACAAGATCCCGGACCCGAACGGACCTGTTCAGAATAACCTGTTTAGACCCTAGGCATTAAAAAATTGGTATTTTTCAGCTAATTGCTATAATATTAAAATTCAAGGGAAAAATTCCGATCAAATAAACCTTGAACCTTTGAAATTCAAAGGATGTTTCAATATGCCCACGAAAAAGCTAACCGTTTTTGATATCATCAACATGAAAGCCGCCGGCGACAGGATTGCAGCGCTCACCGCCTTTGATGCCGGCTCTGCGGCGTTTCTTGACCAGGCTGACATTGATATTATTCTGGTCGGAGATTCCCTTGGAATGGTTGTGTTAGGCTACGAATCCACTGTCCCGGTCACAATGGATGAGATGATCCACCATGCCAAGGCCGTTAAGAGGGGCAGCAACAGGGCGCTCCTTGTAGGAGACATGCCGTTTCTCTCGTACCAGGCCGACAAACGTGACGCAATCCTTAACGCCGGACGTTTTATAAAGGAAGGCGGCTGCGATGCGGTAAAACTCGAAGGCGGGAAAGAGGTCTCGGAAATTGTCAGGGCCATTGTCCGCGCCGGGATTCCCGTGATGGGACACATCGGCCTCACCCCCCAGACGGCAGGACAACTCGGCGGTTATAAAATTCAGGGAAATGATGCTGAATCGGCACGCAGACTTTTAAATGAGGCCAGGGCACTTGAGGATGCCGGAGTCTTTTCCCTGGTTCTTGAATGCATACCCGACAAACTTGCCGAGGTCATTACAGACGCAATTCCCATCCCAACGATCGGCATTGGCGCAGGATCATACTGCGACGGCCAGATTCTGGTAACACACGACGTCCTCGGCATGTTTGAAAAATTCGTGCCGAGTTTTGTAAAAACATATGTAAAACTAGCGCCACAGATAAAAGAGGCAGTGACCTCATTCAGGGAGGAGGTCAAATCCGGCCGATTTCCCGACCAGGATCACAGCTTTACAATGAAGGTCGATATTGAAGAACTGCTTGAGGGAAAATAATTCGACCTGTGCAATTAAGGGTCTGGAAAGAAATAACTTGGGTAATTCCGATCCGAAATGTGTTGCAGATTTAGTCGGTTTGATATTCACGAAACCGCAAGCGTAGCAGGGCTACGGTGAGGATTTCGGGGATGTCAAACCGGCTAAAAGTGTGATACAGTTCGGAAACGGAAAATCCAAGTTATTTCTTTCCAGACCCTAAATTAGGAATTCCTAATTCCTAATTCCTAATTCCTAATTCATGAACTGATGCCTGCTGTTTTGAGAGAATAACAGGATATGGATATTGCCACGATTATCGGCCTGGCGGCTGGAAGCATACTCCTTGTCTCAGCCATCCTGACCGGTGGGTCTGCCTTAATATTTATCAATATTCCGTCCGTCCTGATCGTGATCGGCGGGACCATTGCCACTGCCTTTATCCGGTTCAGCATGGCGGATGTTATTAATTCATTCAAGGTGGCCGGCAATGCCTTTTCTTCAAAATTAAGCGTGCCACAGGAGGTGATCCAGGAAATCGTCAACCTGGCAAACATTGCCAGGAAAAACGGACTGATCATCCTTGAGCAGCAGCCCATCGCAGATCCCTTTCTAAAAAAGGCTATCATGTACTGTGTGGACGGGCACGAAGCTGAATTCATCCACGAAGTGTTGAAAAAGGAAGTGAGTCTGACCGTGGAACGTCACGAGGTCGGTCAGGGCGTATTTGCAGGAATGGGCGAGGCGTCCCCGGCGTTCGGTATGATAGGGACCCTGGTGGGACTCGTGCAGATGCTTGCCACTATGGACGACCCGGCGACCATCGGCCCCTCTATGGCGATTGCGCTTCTGACTACCCTGTACGGCGCTGTAATTGCAAACCTCATAATGCTGCCCATAGCAGACAAATTGTCTCTTCGAAGCCGGGAGGAGGAGAGAAACAGAAATCTGATTATCGAAGGCGTGCTCGGCATCCTGAAAGGACTTAATCCCAGGGTCATGGAAGAATTTCTCGAGACCTTCCTGCCGCCCAAGGACAGGTCGCCGGAGCGATAACAGGTGTGAACAGTCATGGAAGAGGAAATAAAACAGAAAAAATGTAAAAAAGGCTCCCCGGTGTGGATGTGCACATTCGCCGACCTGATGTCACTTCTTCTTTGCTTTTTTGTGCTGTTGCTCTCTTTCTCAGTAATGGACGCCGTCAAGTTCAAACAGATTGCCGGCTCCATGAAAAATGCCTTCGGGATTCAGAGAAAAAAATTCATCCCACATTCGCCGTTCGGGGAACAGATAGTATCCCTGGATTTTGAAACTGTTCCCCTTGAGGCCAAGTTCCAGCAGGACATAAAGCAGGAACTTGAAAAAGAAATCCAGTCCGGACTGATCGAGGCTGAATCCGAGCCTGAAGGATTGACCCTGCGGGTGAAGGAGTCGGTTGCCTTTCATTCCGGCAAGGCTACGATTCAGGACAAATTCAAACCAATATTGGATAAAGTCGGTCAGATCGTGAAAGACAAAAAGTTGACTGTGGAGGTGAGCGGTCACACAGACAACTTGCCGCTTAAAAAGGGTGTGGCATTCAGTTCCAATTGGAGCCTGTCCGCCGCACGCTCCGTAAAGGTCGTGGAATATTGGATCAAAAAATACAAAATACCGGCCGATCGACTAAGCGCTGCAGGATATGCGGACGGTCAGCCCCTTGATAACGATAATACCTCGGAAGGCCGGGCAAAAAATCGCCGAGTAGAATTTCTGATCAAGATGATCAAACCAGGCCCGGCCACGGAAGAGCTTGAAATCATGGATGGACAGTAACATTAATATGGCCCGAGAGATAACAGCAAAACAAGATCGTCGGCAGGCTGTCCGGGTAATGGACAGAATTTTGTTTTCCTATACTACGGTGTCGCCTGATAGATACAAAATTGTATTTGATGACTTCAGAAATGGCGTGCCGCCGTATAAACAGAAGGAATATGCTGACTTCCAGATGTATATCGGCGCACAGAGCGCTCTGTCCAAGTTACGGGAAAGGGATAAAATACTGGCTGATCTGTTACAGCACATGGACAACAAGATCAATCAAGTACTTGACAAATTGCGGGATGGTGATTCCCCGTTTGACAGGCTGAACTTTCAGGAAGTGGACTTGAGCGGCAACGGCCTTGCCTTTTTTTCCGATAAGGAGGTAAAGCCGGGCGCCTTTATGGAATACAATATTGTATTGCTGCCTGATTACATCTACATTTATGGTTTCGGGGAAATTGTGTCATTAGAGAGAAAAAGAACCGAGGCCGGCGGGACAATATTTCGTATCTCCTTAAAATTCACTGTACTCATGGATGAAGACCGTGAAAAACTGATTCAGCACATCTTCAGACAACAGAGTCTGGCACTCCGGCAAAGACGACGCAGCTAAAAACGTTCACAGCCACCGCATCCGTAGTCTCGCAGGCTCGCTTACCTGCACGTGATCAAGGCAACCAGCATAGCCAACTATAGCTGATTGCCCTGATCACGCACAGCTACGGCACCTGTGAACGTTTTTAGGGCATAAGGAAGACGGATCTCCCCACAGGTATTCTCATCCCCTTTCATCACTCATCATTCATCATTACAATCACTATTTCTTCATATCCTGAAAGACGTTAAGTCCCTTTAAGAGCATCAGGGCGGTTTTCAACTGGGGATCATTTTCCAGTTCCTCTTTTTTCCTGCTCTCTTCATCCTCATCTCCGACCTCTTCCTTAACATCATCACTATCGTCAACAGAGGTCTCTTCGTCATCCATCTCCTCTTGTTCCATAATTTTCTCTTCAGCATCTTCCTCAGGATCATCACCATTCTCCATATGGTTAATCAGATCCTTCTCTCGCAGGAATTTATGTTTCCTGATCTTTTTTTCCTCAATCTCTTCACGCGTAAAAACCGGTGTCGGAACAATGATATCCGGGGCAATACCCTTTGCCTGGATGGACGTGCCGTTCGGAGTATAATACCTGGCGGTTGTCAATCTGATACCTGCTCCATTATTCATGGGAATGATCGTCTGCACCGACCCCTTGCCAAATGTCTGAGCGCCGAGAATCAGAGCCCTTTTGTGGTCCTGAAGAGCGCCGGCCACAATTTCCGAGGCGCTTGCACTGCCTTCGTTGACCAGTACGACTATGGGAAAATCGTAATAAGTTCCTCCGGAATGGGCTTTATATGTCATGTTCTGTTCTTTGATCCGCCCCTTTGTTGAGACGATCAGACCTTTGCGGAGAAACAGATCAGAGACCTTTACCGCCTGATCAAGCAGTCCGCCGGGATTGCTTCTGAGATCAAAAAGAAGCCCCTTGATCTCCTCTTTGTCGGAAAATTCTTTCATAACCTTTTGCAGGTCTTTCGTTGTCTTGCTTTGGAAATTTGTTATTCGGACATAGGGGTAACCTGGTTCCTGCCACCTCGATTTTACACTGTGCAGAGGAATTACATCCCTCACAATCGTGACCTCTTTCAGCTCTCTCCAGCCCTTCCGGTGAATGGATATCGTTACCTTTGTGCCTTTTGTCCCTCTGAGCCTCTTCACAGCCTCCATCAAGGTAAAGTCCTTTGTCGGCTCGTCCTCGATCTTCACGATCTTGTCGCCCGCCTTAAGCCCTTTTTTAAACGCGGGCGTTCCCTCAATGGGGGAAACAACGGTGAGAATTCCGTCCCTTATTGCGATTTCAATTCCGATTCCACTGAAACAACCCTTTGTCTCAACCTGGAGTTCCTTGAAATCATCGGCCTTCATAAAGGAAGAGTGAGGATCAAGAGTTGTCAGCAACCCCTTAATCGCGCCTTCTATTATTTCCTTTGTGTCGATCTCCTCCACGTAATTTTTCTTGACAAGGCTCAACACATTGGAAAAAATTTCAAGATGTTTATACGTATCCTGAGTCTTGGCCGATACTCCTGAATCACGCTCCAGAAGCGTGAGCGAAAGAATCGGAATACAGATAAGTGCAATAAAAACCGCTTTCCTGAAAATATTACCTTTTTTGCGATTCATACGAATTCCTATATATGCCGGCGGATACCGCCTGGTTCGTAATCGTTCACAGGCCCTCCATCTGAACGCGCCCAACGGAAGTGCCCTTGGGGTGCGATCAGCCCGGCTCACATATTACTTATATAGTGAGCCGAACTGCTAGCGCCCATATGGAGCGCCTGAGAACGATTACATTCTTAAGGAGTCTGCAAAATATGGGGCACCTCTGAACGGTTACCCTGGTTCTTCCATCATGAATTTACATGCCGACTACCTGAAATTTCTAGTCCAAAGACTGAGCACATCCCTCCTTGTTTCAAACATTGTGCCCGGATTAAGAATATCACATTGGCTGTTATCCCTCAATCTAATAGTGAAATAACCGCAAAAATATTCGAGTTGTGTAACTGGTGAGTTGAAAATTTTCTAAACCTTCCGTTTTGGTTGTAAAAATGTTATTTATTACGGTTTTGGACTTTATGCTAAGGGCTCAAGTAAAAATAACTTGTACATCTTCCATCTCATCTTCAGGCCGTTTTGGGCCGATTGTGAGGTTACAAAATCCTCAAATTAGCGCTGCTGGTCCTGCGGTTTTGTAACCTCACAATCG
>JAYEJK010000283.1:0-11040 GCA_034660535.1 Thermodesulfobacteriota bacterium
TGCGCATTTATGAAATCGCCTGGTCACCGAGCCAAAAAGGAGACACGGACAAACAAGTTTGTCCATGCCACCCATCACCCATCGCCTCCCCCAAATCCGTTATAATCAGGAAATTTTTAAAGGTCCTAGACTATTTTCAGTACCCCCCCCCTGAGGGGTGTAAGTGCCTTAAAACATGTGGCACCGCAGGCGTCACATATAACTTCAGAGTTTTTCTGCCACTCATTTCAGTACCCCCTTGAGGGGTACAAAAAACAAGAAAATTACCACTAAGGCACTAAACAAATTTGTTCGACAACCGCACATTACTTATGCAACTTTCCGACTAATATTATTTTGCTTGAATTGGCGGTTCTTTCTGTGGTTGATCCGTGATTGGTTTACGGTTTACCGTTTTACGGTTGCCGACCGGCTCAAAACAAGGTAGTACTTTTATCTATTTGAAATTGCATAGAAAACAGTTGAGTTAAACACCAAACCATTTCTCCTGTAATCTCCAATCTCCGTAAACCGGCAACTGTAAACCGTAAACTATTACTGGATATGCAGAGGTTGCTACCATAACTCCTATTTTAGTTGTCTCATTATATCGAATATCCAGACCTTTTGCCCACAAACCTTGTGTCCGCTTATAAAAAATGGTACCTTTTACCGGCAATCCGGAAATTTATCCGGCAGGAGGTGCGCATGAAGCTCAGAGCAATACTTATCATTTTATCACTGATGGTTTGCCTGACTCCGCTGAGTGTCCATGGACGTGATGGTGAATGCACTGATGGGGACTGTGTCAATGGCCACGGGACCTGGAACTGGCCTCATGGGTGGAAATACGAGGGTGAATGGAAGAGGGGGAAAAGGCATGGATTCGGAGTCTTCAGCGCTCCGACCGGGGAAAAATACAAAGGCCGGTGGAGAGGTGACAGAATAAGGGGACATGGGAGTTACACTTATCCTGACGGCGCCAGATATGTCGGCGATTTGTGGGACGGCAAGAGACTCGGACATGGAACCATGAAATATCCTGACGGCAGGGTGTATGTGGGCCAATGGAGGCACGAAAAAAAATCAGGGCGCGGGACCATGTACTGGCCGAACAGGGCCAAATATGTAGGCTGGTTTAAGAACGACATGTATCATGGAGAGGGAAGGATGACCTATCCTGACGGGGCTGAATACAAAGGTGCATGGGTGAATGAGAAGAAACACGGTCAAGGTGCCATGATTTGGCCCAACGGCTTGAAATACATAGGTGAATGGAAAGATGGTCTGAGGGACGGAAAAGGTATTGAATATCATCCGGAAGGAGACGAGAAAAAGGGAACCTGGGAAAAGGACATTTTTATTGGTGAATAAAAAGCGATCATGTATATCTACTATAAACGTTCAGTCTCTTCATCTACAAAGTCGGCACAAGGCTTCCTGCCGAACAACAAGACTGCCCAGATACTTATTTCGTATAGAACGACCAATGGCCCTCCCATAAGGACCTGATTCACTACATCAGGAGTCGGCGTCACAATTGCAGCTATTACAAATGCCAGCAAAAATGCATACTTTCGATGTCGCCTTAAAAAATTCGCATTTACTATGCCGACCTTGGAAAGAAGCACCATAAAGACAGGCAGTTCAAAAATGACGCCAAAGGCTATCAACAACCGAAGGCACAGGGAAAAATATTCTTTTACAGCCGGCATAGGGCTTAATGTTTCACTGGTATAACCGGTAAGAAAACGAAAGGCGGGAGGAAAAACGACAAAATATCCAAAAGCGGCGCCACCCAGGAAACAGACCGAAGAGAGTATTGTAAATGGTGCAACCACCCGTTTTTCATGCTTGTAAAGGCCAGGGGCGACAAAACGCCAGATCTGCCAGAAAATTACGGGACTCGCCAGAAGCAGACCGCAGACAAGGGCTAATTTTAGATAAAAAAAAAGCCATCCTGGTAGGATACAAAGATAAGACTCGACTGATCAGGCAGAGCTTCAAAAAGCGGATTAAAAAGCCATGTCCCGATATCCTTGACAAAGGAGTAAGATATGCAGAATCCAACCGCCACCGCAATCAGAGAAGAAATGAGGCATTTGCGTAAATCAGTCAGATGTTCAGTCAGCGCCTGTTTCTTTTGTTCTTCCATAAGTTAATTACTCAACGTACAAAGGAGGAATGCCCCAATCACAGATTAGCCCCCTTTTTTCTATCCGACAATACTCTTAACCCCTGATTTTTACTAAGCTGTTCAAGTACGGCGACGCGGGAGGCCGCCGATTTGACGGAAGCCGTTTTTGTCCTGGCCCTTTTCTTTTTTTTAAAACTATATTCAACCAGGTTATTAATGTCATCCCACATTGTTTCACTGCCCATTATGGCAACTATCAACTCATCTTGGCCGCGACTGAACATGCCCACATATGTCTGCCTGGCAGCCCGTGTGTAGCCGGTTTTCCCTCCCTTAGCCCCTGCTACCTTCCATAGAGCCTTATTATGGGTCCAGATTGTCCTGCCTTCTCGTGTCCTCACCTTAGTACGGGCCATTCGGCCGGCAAATGCCGGATTTTCCATTGCCTTGTTAAATATAATCGCCAAATCACGGACAGTGGACTTCTGTCCCCGGGCCGTCAGCCCGGTAGCTGTTTTACATACGGTATACCTGGCTCCCATTTGCTGAGCCTTTCGGGTCATCAGACCGGCAAACCTTGTCTCGGTCCCGCCTATCTTCTCAGCAAGGGCCACGCTCGCATCATTTGCAGATCCCAGCAAGACCGCATTAATCAGATCATCAGCCGGATACGATCTATCCCGGTGTAGATAAATCTTGGAACGGGGCATTCCGGCAGCTCTCCTGGAGACCGAAACTGAGTCTGATTTTTCTAATGATTCCAATGAAATAAGTCCCGTGAGTACCTTAATTGTACTTGCCGGCTGTCTGGGACGGTCCGGAGAATGAGCGTAAATGACATTACCGGTTTCGGCATCTACGACAATAGCGCTCTTTGACGAAAGTTTTCGCCGCAAGGAGCGGGAAAAAAACGTCGAACTCCGTGAAGACCGCTGTTTATCCTGGTAACGTCTGCCAAGATTAACAACGCTCGAACGTTTATTTCGAATAGACGCGGACTGATATTTTTTCCCGCGTGGGGGATGTTTGTGACGCGAAGAGACTACGGTCAACGTGGATGCCGCGGATACCTTTCGAGGAGAGATTACGGCAGCAGAACGGTGCTTCCGAACCGGCGCAGGCGCACGTTTGTGAACCGAAACCAAGATAACGCAGCCGGACCTGGAAACGGTTGTCCGGGCAAAAACAGGGAAGACCTGGAAAAACAGAAACAGGGACAAAAAGACAATTACCAGACTTGGGAAAAGAACGTCGGTTTTTAGCTGAAACACTTGGCAATCTCCTGTTCTACCGAAAAAACAGTGGCTTGGAAGTATGACAAAAATCAGCCGGCCAATAAACCAGATACAAAAAACTCTCTTACAGCCGAACCAAAATCGTTAATTTTTACCCAACCTGCTAATATTTATCGACAAAATAATACTATCTCTTAACTTCTTATATACAAGTACTATAAAAAATCAAGATATTTTTTATTTTTTTGCATTATCCGGTTATTTTTTTTAACAAAATAGACATAAGCGTTCACCATAGGTAACCGCTCACAGGGCAGTAAAAGCCTGCCGGATCGCAAACCCCTTGCCCAGTAAGCGCTCACAGGTGCCGTAGCTGTGCGCGCCCAACGGAAGTGCCCTTGGGGTATGATCAGGGCAATCAGCTATAGACAACCTATTGGTTGCCCTGATCGCGTGCAGCTGCGGTGCCTGTGAGCGCTTACTACCATAGGTTCAAGGTTTATTTGAAATGATGCAACAATCTCCATTTTCAACCTCCCTGCCTTCATTTGCTGCAATGCGTCTTGAACATTGCTGCATCACCATTTACTTCATCACCTCCGGCCAAGACGTCATTCATGCCGCGTTTTCAAAAAAATCGCATAATCACGCTATTACATGGCTAAAAAATAACTGTCCAGAAAGTAAAATTATTTTAGACTATCAAAAAAAGCATCCGTTTCAACAGGAATTCAAGGAATTCATTACCGGACTTGGAACCGATTTTTCAAGACCATCATCATCGCCTTTTCTTGACAAAGGAACAGAGTTTCAAAAAAAGGTATGGGACCTCATTTCCCGTATTCCTTTCAGCAAGACCAAAACCTATGGAGACCTTGCCGTGGAACTCGGCTCGTCAGGCTATTCCAGGGCCGTCGGGCAGGCATGCAATAAAAATCCGTTGTCACTCATCATCCCGTGTCACCGTGTTATAAGTTCCAGTGGGTTTGGAGGCTTTGCAGGCGGGATTTCAATAAAAAAAATGTTGCTTGAGATCGAACAGAAGATGAGAAAATGAACGTTTACTATAGGGTCTGGAAAGAAATAACTTGGATTTTCCGTTTCCGAACTGTATCACACCTTTAGCCGGTTTGACATCCCCGAAATCCTCACCGTAGCCCTGCTACGCTTGCGGTTTCGTGAATATCAAACCGACTAAATCCGCAACACATTTCGGATCGGAATTACCCAAGTTATTTCTTTCCAGACCCATAATCACAGCACCTCTATTATAGTATTATTGATATTGTGCAATGGTTCCACTTTATCTACTACACCTAGAGCAATAGCCTCCTTTGGCATTCCAAAGACCACGCAGGTATCCTCATCCTGAGCAATGGTCTTTGCGCCGGCCTCTTTCAGCTTTGCCATCCCTTGCGTCCCGTCCTTGCCCATCCCGGTTAAAATTACACCAACAGCATTAGCGCCTCCAAAGGCTGCCACTGAGTTGAACAATACGTCCACAGCAGGCCGCTGGTGACAAACAAGGGGACCGCTTTTGATATTTACATAATATCTGGCCCCACTTCTACGCATTACCATGTGGTAATTACCTGGAGCCAATAGCGCCCATCCAGGGGTGATAGAGTCACCGTCCTCAGCTTCCTTGACCCGAATTTTACAACGACTGTCCAAACGTTTGGCAAAACTCGTTGTAAAATTAGGGGGCATATGTTGAACGATTACGATACCCGGAATAGTTGGAGGGAAATCAACAAGAACTTTTTTAATTGCCTCGGTACCGCCTATGGTGAGTAATCGTTCACAGGCCCTCCATCTGAACGCGCCCAACGGAAGTGCCCTTGGGGTGCGATCAGCCCGGCTCACATATTACTTATATAGTGAGCCGAACTGCTAGCGCCCATATGGAGGGCCTGTGAACGATTACCTTTAAACTGTACCCCTGAACCCGAAACCCGGAACCCTTTTCCATGTAAACGCTTACATATTCTTATCCCCTGATTCGTCCAATAGAATAAACGGATCAATTTTTAGTATCTGCGACTCAAGGACCTCTAAATTCTGCCTGACTTTATCGATAATGTCCGTACGCGGATATTGTTCAAGTATTTTAAGCAATAACTGACGGGATTGAAAAAGAAGTTCAGCCTTCCGGTTCGTTTCAGTCGTCTTCCTCGCCTTCACAAAAAGAGTGGCTGCAGTTCGACGCAGTTCAGCAGCAGCCAGGTTTGAGGCCTCTTTAATCTTTATCGCTGCTTTTTCATCATAATTTGTTTCAACAAGGGCGGAAAAGGCATGGATGGCATCATCATACTTCCGTAAATCCAACAGGTTGATCGCTTCGTCCCACCGGGCCGAGAGCGCCTGATCCATCAATTGCCGCCGAGCCTCCCGGTCCTGGGCCTCTGCAATGACAACATTATCAAATGCATTTTCGACCATATCCCTCATATCGTCAGGAATCTCCCCGTCAAGCATGGCATCAACAAGAAACCTGGCCTCGGAATATTCCTTTCCGTCCACAAGCCCGTCTACTGTCTCAAGCTGCCCGATGATCCATGCCCGAACCTGTTCCTCCACCTTGCGAAGAAGCAGCCCGGCGCTACGCGCAAACTCACTTTCAGGAGAAAGATATTCCAGCTTTTCCACCAGTGTATTCATTTCAGACGGCACATGCCTTCCGTCAAAGGAAAGATATATCTTGAGAACAGACCTGAAAATATTGAGTTCCTCTTCTCTCTCATCCCCACTCTCGATCAAAGATAGATGGCCGGCAACCCATTGATCGTGTTCCCTGCAAGACTCACGATAATCTTGAAGCTCCTGATAAATAGTCTTTGCCTCTTCAATCCGCCCATTTACCAGAAGCAGATCCGCTGCCAGACATTTAAATGAAAGAGGGGCAATCTCTTTGGCGCCTGAAAAATTCGACACAGGGCTGCAAATCCGTCCGGACAAAACGCTTTGGGCATCTCCTTTTTTAAAATCCTCCAGAATGTCGAGCAGCACGGCCACGGACTCATCCACGCGCCCGGTTCGGAGCAGGGCCAGCCCGTACTTCTGTTTGAGTAAAGGGGTCAGTTTTTTCTCCGGGAATATCTCTTTCAGATTTTCAAAGGCTCGAACGACTTCCTCACTTGCCTCCTTTTGTGCGTATTGGTGGACTATTGTTTCCGCATATTCCAAAGATTCAGCCTTAAAACTTTCCAGCAAAAGAGATGCGGGCGGCCCCTCGTCTAATACTGTATCGCATCCGCTCTCCAGGTATTCGATATCAAGCCGGAATACTTCCCATGGGTCCTCGTTTTCAATCCCTGAATCAACCGATTGGTATCCCCTGTCCAGAATACGCTGACGAAGTAGGCTGTAAGCTGAAACAACCCTGTCAAGACGTCCGGCGCATCCAGCCCATTCTCCCGGTTGCGCCTCATCCAGATCCAGAAAATCGATCTGATCCGAAACCGCCATCCATTCAGCAAGCTTTTTCTCGTAAACAGCAAGACGCTTATCCACATGCCCCAGACCCGGCAGTTTCACAACTTCTTTCACCCTGCCGATCGTCTCACCCCCTGCAAGCGGTTTAAGAGGAATTTCAGCGAATCGCCCGACAAAATCCGGTTTCATAGTCATTTCCGGGACAAGGGTTTCCTGATCCTTGAACCCAATTGGAACCTCTGCCCGCGAATCAACCGTTTCAGGAACCTTAACCGCTCTTTTATGCGGTTCCACCATGGAAACACAACTTGTCAGGATTAGACAGAAGACCATAGAATAAAGACACAAACCCCACCTTCTCATTTTCAGTTACCTCTCATCCGCCAGAACGGCAGAAAATATCTTGCCGGTTTTATTTCACCTTCAGCACTCTCTTTGCCAAACGTAACTATTGCAGTTCCGTGATCTTCCCCGGAATTATCCTCTCCGGCCCGGGTGTTTTTCAAAACTATTTCCAATAAAGGATCAGTCGCTCCTGTTACCGTCCCGCCCCGGCCCGGGTCAACAGACACCTTGATCTGGCCGATGTCGGGGTAATGGAGAGGTATCTCGGAAAACCCGGCAAACGACATGTCGACCACGTCGACCTTTTTTGCATATTTACGGTCCAGAATAACAGCATCGGCAAGACGTGTCCATAGCGGAAGGGCACCCGATGAACCGGTAATGTGCGTGCTGGTTCTTACCATGGGACGGTTGTCGTCAAACCCCACATAGGCAGCCAGCACGTAACACTCTTCAAGGACGGCCCTGTTCCCTTCCTTGTCCAGCCCCGGCAAGATACCGACAAAAGCCGCGTTTGTAAAACGGTTGGCTGTCCCGGTCTTTCCCATCACCGGCATGCTGATATTAAGTTCGCTCAGCCGCCTCTCCTCTTCAGGGTCACTGCTCCTCAGTTTGACCCTGTTATCTGCATAACGGCCTGTTCCATATTTCACCACATTACGAAGAATATCGGTTACGGCAAGGGATGACTTGAAATCCGTAATCCGTCCGGCTGTCCGCTTCGGCTTATAAATTACCTCACCGTCACGATCCTCTATTCTGTCAATAATTCTTAAGCCGTTTCCACTCCCTTGCGTGCCGATGATACTTGTCTCTCCGGTTGCAAGAATCTCATATACATTGGCTGCCTCCAAAAGAGATATCACATTGGACCCAAGAGGGAAAGAGAGAACCGGGTCCAGTCTGCTTTCAATACGGCATGCCCGGCCAAAGGCCACCATGTACCTGAGGGCCGCCAGAACTCTGAAATCACGAATCCGGTGCAGCACTTCAGGAGAATATGAAGGCAGTCCATTAAGCCGATCATACTCATTTTCCATATATTCCTGTAACTGGTCTATGGTTGCCGGGGTCAGCGTCCCCTCGATCAGTATGGAATTCCAGAAAACTTCCTGCTCGTCTTCATTCATGAACAAAAGAGTGGTCATCAAATCAGCCCGGCTCATCTTTGACCACCCTTTGCCGGGTGATTTCATGCTATAAATGAACGATCCGGGAGCCGGCCCGCCGTATTTATCGTCCAGGGGTGAAACACCGGTTTTCCAATACAGGTCGGCGTCAAAAAAATCTCCTGAAAATCTCAAAACATCCTGTTTCAGCTCGGACAGCTCTTTGTTAAGTTCTATGTACCTTATGAAATTCTTATCAAGGAGACTTCGCCTTATCTCCGCCTCACGACCTGAACGACCTTTAAGCGGATACATTTCCGCCATGGCATCAAACAAAAACATTCGAAGGTTCTCAAATTCCTTATGCCTCCCCGAAAACATCAAATCCGGTTCCATGCGCTCGACCGCTGTTGTGAAAGCCGCGTCATACAGGGCATCCCTGTTCACGACTATCCCGAATTCATCACGGACTCTTTGCCTGTAATGTTCATACGACTCGCCCTGGTCCCTGCCCAAACCCAGGTGGGCGATCACCTCCTTGAACCGGCCCGGCGAAAGACGATCACACAAATGATAAAGCAGCCAGACCGTGGCAACATTTTCCGACTGCGTCCCGGCCCAGTTCATGGAGACCCATTCGTGGGGACTCTTATGGCCGGGCCTTGGGAAATATGCCTGCTTCTGATATATAAACACATTTCTCAAGTTGTGTAAGATATCCACGCTGTTCCAGCAGAGTTGGAGCGCTGCGCAGTAAACCATCGGTTTCACCACCGACCCCATCTCACGCCTGGCTGTTATCGCACGGTTATAAAATCTGTTGTCCATTCCGCCGACCATGGCCCTGATAAAGCCGTGCTCCATTATCAGTGCGCCGCCTTGTATTTCAGGATATTTTTCCAGGTCAAGGATATATTCATCGGTTATCTCGTCAACCTCACGTATACTGACATAGACCGGATCGCCGACTTCAACCTGATCAATAACCTTGTCAAGATCGTCTTTTCCCGGTTTTGTCCATCTCTGGCCCTTGTATTTTGCAAGAGGGGTTATGAGATTCATTAACCCAGCCTTGTCGACACGGCCTTTCGTCTCCTCCTTCACGTCACTGTCGAAAAACCTGACCAGAACGGAGTGTGATGGAGATTTTTCAATCTCAACCACGCGGCCGAACAGAAACGACTTGACTCCCTCCTTTTTCCTGTTGTTTTTCTTTATAGATTCATACGTATCCTGTATGGACCCGGTATCATAACCGTTCAGCCTTATATCCAGCCGGGACAACTCCTTTCGGAGCGAATAGAGGCTGCTTTCCTGCAGGTCTCTGTCCAGGGTCGTGACAATCCGGATCCCGGATGTTGCCACGTTATCAATCCCGCGGCTGGTTAACGCCTCCTCCACCTCGGGTTCCGCAAGCGCTTCCTTGACCATATCCATGGCAGTATTAAATGAATAATAGGTACGGCCCTGACTGAAGGGGATATCACAACCCAGATTCACCTGGTACCGAACCCTATCGATCATCCCAAGGTTGTACATATGGGTAAGAACGTATTTTGTCCGCATCCTGGCCCGATTTTTGGCCTCTTCTGATAACTCCTCGTTTTTCTTAATAAAAGGATTGTAATAATTAGGCCGCTTGACACTTCCTGCGATAAAGGCGCATTCCAGGATATCGAGTTTATCAACCGACTTATCAAAATAGTAGCGTGCGGCAACTCCGAGCCCATGGCCGTTTCCACTGACATAAAACTGGTTGATGTAAAATTCCAATATCTTTTCCTTGGGATAATGATACTCAAGGCGGAGCGCATACAAAAGCTCCCTTATTTTGGATTTCAAAGACCTGTCCTTACGCCTGAAAAGGTTCTTGGCCGTCTGCTGGGTGATGGTGCTTCCGCCCTGAACTACGCGGCCCGCTTGAAGATTCACCAACATCGCACGGGCCATTCCGAAAAAATCCACACCGTAATGATCAAAAAAGGCACTGTCTTCAGCCGCAACAATAGCGTTCACAAAATCCTTCGGTACAAGGCTGAAAGGCACATACTGACGATGGGCCTCCTGAAAAAAAACACCGATCTTGCTCGATCCGTCGCTGTAAAATACAGGGCTTTCAATAGCCAGAATCCGTTCTATGCTGTCCTGACAAATCTCATCCCCCGGATTAAATACCACCAGCCAGTAGTATGCTGTAATCCCGCCCAGGATTGTCAGACAGGCAGTGCTGATTATTATTAAAAAAATTCTTTTCACTAGTCTCTTAAGCATGATTTTTCAATTTCTCCATCCCTCATATTTCCCTAACCCAGATAAACTGAAATTTTTTAAATGTCCCGGACTATTTTCAGTACCCCCCTGAGGGGTATAAGGGCTCAAGTAAAAATAAGTCGGACAATATTGCGCTCACAATCGGCCCAAAACGGCCTGAAGATGAGATGGAAGATGTACAAGTTATTTTTACTTGAGCCCTAAGTACCTTCACGAAAATATTTCCTGCCACTCATTTCAGTACCCCCTTGAGGGGTGGAAACGCGCAGAAAATATTTTCTAAGGTACTAAACCCCCCTTAAATTGCAAGCTTTGACACGTTTTTGTTGCATATCTGAACGATATCAAGTTAAGATACAAGGCCAATTAGACGTAACCGTTCAGAGGTGCCCCATATTTTGCAGACTCCTTAAGGGCTCAAGTAAAAATAAGTTGGACAATATTGCGCTCAGATTTAGGCCGTTTTGGGCCGATTGTGAGGTTACAAAACCGCAGGACTAGCAGTGCTAATTTGAGGATTTTGTAACCT
>JAYEJK010000284.1:0-11031 GCA_034660535.1 Thermodesulfobacteriota bacterium
AGGATAAAATCTTTGTAAAGCCAAGCACAGTTCTTTGCCCTTGAAAGATAGCCTCGATGACTGCTCCAAACGTATTCATCCAAATTCCCGACCATTCCAGCCCTTAATGGATTTCGATGGATATATCGTACCAGCTCAAGCAGATAACTATCTTCCTCAACAAGGATGGATTTGAATCTGCCACGGAAGAGCTGTCCATCATATCCATGCAAACGATTATAACGTTGTGTGTAAACACCATTTAAATGCCGCATAAAACGCGACAAATTACCCTGCGGGGTTTGTGCCAGAATGTGATAATGTGTGGTCATCTGGCAATATGCGCTGATGCGGACATCCCAGAATTCTGCTGATTCCTTGAGCAGGGCAACAAATAGTTCACGATCTTTGTTGTCTTCAAAAATGCTCTCTCCCCTGCGTCCTCGATTCATAATATGATACCAAGCACCAGGGTATTCTATTCGCAAAGGTCTGCTCATAATCTTTGACTGTAACACAAAATCAAAGTAAGGTCAAGGTGAGACTTGACCCCTTCTTTTGACCCCTTCTTTGACCCCTTCTTTTCAGTTTCTCATTTATTATTTTTTGGAGCATGGTCCGTTCCACGATATCAAAACGGCCCGCCTTGACCAATGCGGTGATAAACCACTCGGCCACTATGGCTCCCATGTCCTCGGTCTCAAACCCCTGGCCCTGAAGCTGAAAATCGAGGACAGCGATTCTGATTTTCTCAAAATCCGCTTGGGCTATTAAAGGCATCAGCCAGATAACCAGCGCCGCTGCCATGCACTTCAGGAATCTTCCTCGTTTTTCTCCCAACCTGCAAAACCATCTGCCTTCCATTTTCACACCTCTTATTACTCGTAAACGTTCACCAGGGGGATGGACGACGCCGGAGACAACCACAGGGGGTTGCCCCTACATTCCGGTCACTTGCCGCGAGTGTGCAGATGCGTTGCTGGGGGGACTCTTACTATTACTCAAGTACGACAACCACATTATTGCCCGAACATTCCACTACCATCATTTTTTTCCCACCGGCCATCTGCCCATCCACTGCCTCGCAAAAAGCATCGGAATTACCGCGGAAAGTAACTCCGAGACTCAGCCTGCCGCCCCCGAAGCTGCGTTTCTGAAGCGATACGACATCCGGACCGTTTATTGTTTCACGCACTGCTTTCTGGACATGAAAACTTTTAACATTCTTCACCAATAGATTCAAGGAAATGCCGTTATTGACCATATCCTGAAATGATGAAACGATCTTTTCAAAGAGCTTCCGGTCCATGAGTTTGCGGGCAGCTTTTTCAACAGCCAGGTCTCTGGCCACATCGGCAGAAATGTGCGGGGCGGCGCTATTGGCCGATTTGGAGGCGACAACCCGGCCGGTGGAACAACTGATCACCTTGGCCGTAATCATGGCCTGGCCTGAGTACAAGCCGGTATCAGCAAGCAATTGATTACTGACACTGGTGGTCTTTACCGTGCCGACCAAAACATACTCAGCCCCGTTTTCCGCACCTATTCTTGCAGCCGTTACAGGATCACCGGCCGTGGCCTTGTTGACCAGCTTTTCCTCCTTGTCCATGAGCACGGCCACGGTGGTCGCATCCACCAGATCAAACTCTTTTGAGGTCAAATAATCAGTTATCGTGGTTTCCGCCTGCCTCCCGTCCTCCTCCCGGATCATCACCATCATCCGAGGCCGGTCCATGGATTCCAAAAGAATCTTCAAAGCCATAAGATCCGCCATGATGCTGTCCATGGAGACAGTGGCGGAAATCTTGATATAGTATATATTGTCCGGCTGTTCTTCTTCCGTCAGCACCGTATATCTTTTGACCGCGCCCATGGTTTTGGTTAAAACAACATCCTTAATGAGCGTAAAATTTTCCACCTCTGTTTCGGAAACCACCACCGTGCCGATACCCTTGCCGACAGCATCCCGTTTGGCATGGAGCAGGGCGTCCTGTTGCGAGGAACCGTACCCTTCCGCTTCAACGGTAATATTCCCCTCAGCGGCCCAGCCTGTGTTCCAACTGCAGCCAACCACCAAAAACAACGCTAAAATACACCTGTTGATCAGTTTCATTCTGAAAAACTCCTCCCTAGATAAACACTTACTTCAGCCTCCCCAAATGAGGCATTAAAAGACCAGACTAATTCCCCCTGGTCATGCTTTGTTGCTTTATTAAGCGCCCTGGTCATGACTTCGGCATGTGTCAGGGGATTTAAATGGCCTTTTTTTGCCGACAACCCGCTTCCGTGCCAGGTTTCATTCGCCCGGCAAAGATAGTTGTCCGGTAATGCTCCTCTCTCTGTAATTCGTATCTCTTTAAGAAAGGGACCGTTTCCCTGAATATCGAGCACCCAGGCAACAGCAGAGGGTGACCATGTGGGCGGAGAATCAAAGAGACGTTCGTACGCGTCAGCAAGCAAGGCGCTGTATATCTCCGCTCCTATCACAAACGCTCGGCTGATTCCGCCGTTTATCAAAGCCTGCCGGGCCTCCTGGAGGGCATACAGAAAAGGCCAGCCGTAACTGGTAATTGTCAGAGCAGGGCCGTGACAGTTAAAAAGCTGGCTTATGTAACCGGCCGCGCTGTTTAACACGGAATGGGAAAAGAGCGTGGGCGACATTTGACCTTCTCCCTCGTCCACCAGAGAGCCGAGAGAACTGAAATTGGTCTCCAGGGGACCAAAGGCCGTTCCAACAAAGACCCCCTGCTTTACCGGTTCCACGTCCGTCCCGCCGGAGAGTTCCAGCGCCCTAGCTGTTGCGGACACGGCAAGGTTGATAAAATCATCGGCCCGCCGCAGATGCCTGACAAATTGTTCCGGCACAGGGGTCTCCCTGTCAACGATTGCTGTTCCTGAAATATTACAAAACCGGTTTATCATACCGTAAGCGTTTACCAGTGCCCCAGATGCGCGTGATCAGGGCGAGTGATTATAGCCGACCTATATCGCTTGCCCTGATCGCGCGCAGCTGGGGTGCTGGTGAACGCTTACGTGCCGCCTCTAACACGAGCACACCATTGCCGCCCCCAAATGCCAGGGACTCGGATATACCCCATTTCGAACACAGGGCTCTTGTCCGCTGCTCCGGGAGCGGTGAAACTCCCAACTTTTCATCAACTTCCACGCAGCCGGCTGTTCCCCGCGTCTCTCCTTCCCGCAGGGCAAGCAGGGTGAAAATTGCCTCAATGGCTCCGGCCGCACCAAGCGTGTGACCGGTTATGCCCTTGGTGGAAACAAATGGAATTGAAGTGTCAGGGCCAAAAATCTTACAGAGTCCTGCTGTTTCCGCCGCATCGTTGGCCCTTGTTCCGGTGCCGTGACAATTGACCAGGCCGATTTCAATTTCACCGCCCACGTCGATCAAGGCTCTCCGCAACGCCTCCTGCAATCCCAGTCCTTCCGGGTGGGGGGCTGTCGGGTGATAACCGTCCGCGGCTGTTCCATAGCCCCGTACCCACCCCAGAGGATCACGCTGCTCCGCAACCGCGGTCTCTTCACATTCCAGAACCATGATACCGGCCCCTTCACCGAGATTGAGCCCCTCGCGATCCCTGCTGAAAGGCCGACACGCCGCACGATCGGTCAGCATGAGACCGACAAAACCATTATATGCTACTCTCGACAACCCGTCAGCGCCGCCTGCAATAGCCAGATCACACATTCCGGCCGTTAACCATTGCCTGGCAAGACCAACAGCATCGGTTCCCGAGGCACAGGCATTTGTGACCACAACAGCAGGCCCCTCGGTTCTGAAAAGGGCGTGCAACGTCTGGGCCGGATTTCCCGCCATATAACGGGTTACCGGTTCAGTGTCCGGACATAGCCCATGCCGCCATTCCATATAATATTTCTCGTTATGGAATGTGCAGCCTACAGTGGTGCCTATTGCGATCCCGACACGTTTGGAACGGAGATCCGTTATGGTGAGACCGGCATCATTTACGGCTTCCATAACCGCACTGCAGGCCAGAAGCGTTGTCCTGCTCATCCGGGACAATACGCTGCCGGAGCAGTGCGCTGCCAGTTGTTGCCGGGCAGCCTCGGTCATCCCTTCCGCAAATGTTGCAAAAACCGGATAGGGCAATGAATTGTCAAAAAGCCACTCCGGCACCGGGCCGCACCGTACAATCCCATGGCTGAGCGCCTGCCGGTTCGCTGCCACACCAATACCGGCCCCGGAAATACATCCCATACCGGTTATAGCAACATTTTTCTTATTTAAATCACGAATCACGTTAATTCATGTCCAGAGGAACGTAACTGGTCGGAAATATATTGAGCTAGTGCATTGATGGAAGCAAATGCCTTCTTTCCCTCTTCCATATCCTTGATTTGGACGTTGAAATGTTTCTGGATCAGCACCACCAGTTCGACTGCATCCAGCGAGTCAAGCCCAAGCCCTTCCTCAAATAACGGGGCATCATCGTCAATGTCGGCCGGCTTGAGTTCGGAAAGTTTCAGATCATGCACAACCATTTCTTTTAGTTTTGTTTTTAAATCATCCATTTTTTCACTAATATCCATAACCCAGATATGATTTACTGCTTCCAGAAATCAAAAAAATTATACCATTGATACGGGTATTGTTCCAGATACCGTTCCAGACAACTTACAAACCGTTTGGCCGCCCGGCCCATTTCCGCCTGTTTTTCATCACGGTCACCGTGGTGTATGGTAAATAAATCCCATACCCGTAATTCATAACCTGTTTTTCCGGTTTTGGCGGCAAAAAGAACGACAACCGCTGCTCCGGTGGCTGCGGCCAGGCTGTAGGCCCCGACCGGCAGGCGTACCGGCGAACCAAGAAAGTCGACTGTAACATGAGGACCGCCCGCATACCGGTCGCCCATAATGGTCACCACCTCGCCCCGCTGCAGGGCTGCAGTACACTCCACCATACCTCCCAGGAAACCGTCACTCCTGATGATATGAAACGGACAGGTCTCATTGCCGAGATCAAAATAGTGTTTGGCAACCGCTTCCTGTTCATACTGCATCAAAGAATAGACCTTGACCGGCAAACGGCTGATATGGGCAAGGGCCGACTGCCAGTTGCCGACATGGGCGGTCAAGAGGACCACTCCCCTGCCCTGGTTCAAGACCTCACACACCTTTTCCTCGCCTACGAAAACGCCGGTCAGGGCAGCGCTCTGTTTCAGGCCGAGCCATGCCCGGTCCACCAATACCTTTCCAAAAGAGTGTACTATCTTAAAGGCGGCAACCCGGCTTTGCCACCACCCCTGACCTGGAAACCGGCGATTGAGATACGGCATAATTAAATGATGAATCCGGCGGCTGCCAAGTATATAACTGCCGATCACAGGCCAGAGGAAAAGATAGGCGCCGGTCTGACCGAAACAGAAGAGCATCGTATAAAAAAAAGCGTGTCCACATGCTTCCAGCCTTTTTTTCAAGCCTTCAACCACAAGTGGTCACCTCTCCGGAACGAAACCGGTTCACACACCAGTAGACCAGGCCGCCGAACACAACGCCCAGCAACGGCCCTATCAGAAGTGATCCAAGTAGCCATTCCCACAGCCGATAATGGAGTTCCGCAACCGCTGTATCCCAGTTGAGTTCCGACAGAAAAGACCCATGGCGCAGGAAGTAACCGGTCTGTATGCATAGAACCGGCACCACGGGCGGCGCGCAAATCTGACTCGCGGTAACCGCAGCCAGTTTATTGAGATGCAGACGGTGTGTCACATAGAGAATGGCCAGTGTATGACAGGCCAGGAGAGGAAGAGCGCCGAGAAACAGGCCCATCCAGACCGCCACGCTTAATTCGAGTGTGGAAGTATGCTCCCTGCACAACCTTTTCAGCAACTTCACCGGATGCAGAAGTGAAAGACCGCAGGGCAATGCGTCTGGTTCGGCCTCACTGCCTACGTCAATCAGCGGCCTGTGGGGCCACGGCATCAGTGCCCGCGTTACCAGCTTTGTATGCAGGCAGGTCAGTCGAAAATTATCTTTCAGTTTATGAAAATGGGAACAACGCTCGCCCTGCGGAGGGTAATGAACCGAGACCGGGGCCGAATCAACAGGTACCCTGGCCCAGGATGCCCGGACCAGCACCTCGACTTCAAAATCATACCGCCGGCTCTTTAAAGAAAGGCGCAGCAGTTCCCGAACAGGGTAAAGCCTGTAGCCGGACTGGGTATCCGGCAGATCCATACCGGTTTCCAACCGCACCCAGAAATTGGAAAACGCCCGGCCGAACAGACTGGCTCCGGGTACGGTTGCCCCCGTCATCTCCCTGGCCCCGACTACGATTACGGGCCATTGACGTTCCGCCAGGCTGATCAGTTTTACCGCATCAGCCGGATCATGCTGGCCGTCCGCGTCAAAGGTGACAATGGCGTCAAATTCATGGTCAGCCGCAAACCTGGCCCCGGCCATGATTGCAGCCCCTTTTCCACGATTAACGGCTATTGTGATAATGTGACAATCCAGGTCCTTCAGTTCTGCGGTTCCCCGGTCCGTGGAACCATCATCCACAACCAGAAGCGGCAGGCCGGTGGCCAGTCCCTTACGGACTACCTCCTTAAGAAACCCGCCATGGTTATAAACCGGAATTACGAGAAGTGTCTTCATCTTTACCGCACCAGAAAATCCCACATAGGTCCCACATAGCCCTTTCTGTGAAAATGTGTGATCCTGGAATACATTTCACTGCAGGGGTAAACCCGGTCAAACCTGCTGTTCCAGGCCTGTTTCAGGCGATCGTCAAGATCATGTTCTGATATTTCCGGAGAAAAATAAAAAACCGGTTGAATCAATGAAGCGCCTTTTTCAAGGACACCATCTGTAATTGCCCTGGAATGGATGGCTGTGTGGGGCAGGATCCGGACCCCGGTAAAGCCGAAGACAACAGACCGCTTGAGTCTTTCGATATTGGCTAATCCCTGTTCCAGGGTCTCAGCGTTTTCATCCGGTCCGCCGAAAATGATGAAATGGCTGCAGGCAACCGATTCTTCCGCCGCAAGATCGTTCATTTTTACAACATCATGCCAGCCGAACCCTTTAGCCATTGCGGCAAGCGTAGTGTCACAGGCTGCATCCGTTCCCAATTCCATGGCTGCCAGACCGGCCCGTTTAAGCAGCCTGAGTTCTTTTTGCCCCAGATTGCCGGGCCGGAAAAAAGCACACCAGGGTGTCTTGTTACCGCGCCGGATCAGCGCCTCCGCAACCTCCAGATAATGGCCCTTCTGATCGTTAAACACTGAATCCGTAAAAAATATATACCCGCAATTAAACTCCCTGGTTATCCGTTCTACTTCCGCGGCAACCTCATTCGGCGGCTGGAATCTGTACCAATGCCCCTCAAGGCTGGGATACGAGCAATAGGCGCACCTGTAAGGGCAGCCCCGTTTGGTCTGGACACTAAGCATGCCGCCATGTTCAAGGTAATAGGAGACTACGGAGGGATCATACCGGGCCGGACCCCATGGGGAGGGTTGTTGAGATGAGTAGACGATTTTTCCAGTTGGTTCTATATTCTGTTCAAGGCTGTCAGCCAATCGGACAAGTTCATGCTCCCCTTCACCCACGATGCCATAGTCAGCCTGCAGCAGAGCCATGATCTCATCCGGCAGAATGGAAAAGGCCGGACCTCCCAGAACCACCGGAGCTTTTGATTCAGCGCGGATCAACTCCATAAGCGGCAGGGCATCAGGCACAAAGGTGACGGGATTGGTGCTGTCAACCGTATCAAGATTGCGCAGAGAAAGACCTATCAGGTCAGGCGGTGATTTGTAAAGGATAGTGCGCAGGGGGTCGAGACCTCCGGCGGAGAGCAGGTCATAGTTTTGCGCAGAATGGCCGCCCGACTCTAATGCCCTGGTCAGACAGGCTATGCCAAGGGGATAGACAGGATAAGGGATGGTAACGGTGTTGACGGATATGAGCAGACAGGAAAGGCCCAAACGATTCACCCCTTCTTCCACTGACCACGGCGTTCAACCAGGCGCGGCTGCGATTTATAGGTTCCGTCCGCGACTTCACGCATCACCACACTATGAAACAGCCTGGCCATGCGCAAGGATTGCGGCATATCCTTATAAAAGGCTTTCCAGGCATAATAGTACATTTCCTGCAATTCATCAGGGGTCATATTTTTGGGCTTAAAGCAGACCTCGGTCGTGGTATAGCGGCTCCAATCCTTATGCAGGATACGGTTTTCTTTTTCAAACTTGGCTGTAACCGGGGTGTGCGGAAATGGTGTCAGAATAGAAAATTCCGCCATATCCACATCGATCTCCAGGAGAAAATCGACCAACTTCTTGATATAATCCGTGCTCTGATTATCCGGGCCGAGCAGAACCGCGGCCTCCACCCCGATACCATACTCTTTGAGCCGTTTCACCCGGTTGCGGATCACATCCGATGTATCAAAAACCGCCTGGTATACATACCAGCATCCTGCTTCAGCCGCAGCAGCCACAACCTCTTCCTGATCCAGGATCGGATGGCTGATCCACTTTCTTCTCAGCGGTTTTAACCCGGCAAAGAGTTCAAGCACCCATTTTTTGTCCTGGGCAAGGGAATTATCGACCAGAAAGAGGCGGTTGTTTTTAATACCTGCTATCTCTTCAACCACTTTGTCAATGGGCCGGGGCCGGAATTGGCGGCCGCCTAAATAGGCTGTAGCGCATGGAAAGCAGTTGAAACGGCAGCCACGGGATGCATGCACCAGATCTACCATGGACACTCCCCGATATACGTATCGCTTCCGGTTTAATATGTCCCGGCGGGCCGGACCAATCTTGTCAATAGCCGGAAATTGATGAAAGTAATCGTAGCGCGGCTTAAGATTGCCCTTTTGCCAATCATGGAGCACGCCTGCCAGCAGACCTCCTTCTGTTTCACCCAGAAAGATGGAATCCACTCCACGTGCCACTTCATCCGCATGGAGCATGACGCCGATGCCCCCGGCAATCACAACTATCCCCCGTTTCCGGAAACGGGAGGCAATTTCAAGTCCATGCGGCACCTGACAGGTCAGCATCATGGAGAGAAGCACCAAGTCGGTATCCGCATCAAAATCTATTGCATCGACATTCTCATCAATAAATTGCAGCTCGAATTGGTTCGGGACCTCGGCAGCCACGCACACCGGAGCGTGGGGGGGCAGGTGAAATTCGGTCTGCTCGGCAATCTTGGGCCAGGCAGGAAAAATAAATGTTATGTGAGACATTTGACAAAGGTTCCGGGTTCAAGGTTTATTTGATAGAATCCAGCAAAATAAATTCGGCGCTGATCCGTTCTTCTTTTCCAGTCAGTTGAGTTGGGACAACATCCACGGACCCGGCTATCATTGCATCAATTCCGCAGGGTATCGCAAGCCAGCGTCGGGCTTCATTAAGTGCAATCGTCATCGGCTTTTCATTATAAACAGCATACACCGGTCCCACCAGGCCATAGTGACTTGCCGCTTCCGCCAACCCGATATTTGCCAGTGTATAGCTGAACAGAATGGGGCTTGCCGTTTCCACGCCATGAGACATGGATTCGACAAACGCCAGGTCTGTTGCCAGGCAACCATACCGCGTCCCTACGATGAGCCCTGTTTTTTTATCTGAAGAAAGGCCTGAGCCCGGGGATATTGCCGAACCGTTACTCCTCAGCAGACGGCCTACCTCCATAACCACAAGCCTGCTGACAGTATCCATTCTTCCCCATCGTCTGGGAACAACTCCCAAAATGTCCGCAAACTTCCCGTCAGGTTCATCAGCAGTCAAGTATCTAAAATCATTTACCAAGGTCATGGCCTATTTCATTCTCCGGTTGGAAAGCACATACTTTGCCATCATAATGGATGGGTCTTTAGGATTCAATAATATTTGCCGTCGGTTGCCTTGCCGGATGATTAGAATCAATGTAAGGGGGATGACCGTTGTCCGGTTGCCTTGCCCCCGTGATCAGTTACGTTAGCCAAAAAACTGGGTCGTATTATTATTTATTTATTATGTATTCAGATGAATTTGTTTTTGACTCTTTTACAAGTATTATTATATAATGTACAAATTTTTAAAAAAACTACCAGACAACTCGTGATAAGGAGAACTCACATCATGACAAAGGTTATTGTTGCAGGAGCGGCCGGCCGAATGGGAAAACGCATCGGCTACATGGTAACCCAACATCAGGACCTGGAGCTTGCAGCAGGATTTGAAACGGCTGAGAATCCCAATGTCGGCAGAGACATTGGAGAAGTCGGCGGATATGGAGCCCAGGGTGTCAGCATAGCTGCGAGCCTTGAGTCGGTAATTGATCAGGGCGATGTGATTATCGACTTCACGTTCCACAAGGCAACCATGGAATTTGTCCGCACGGCCGCCGGGCATAACAAGGCAATGGTGATCGGGACCACGGGCCTGACCCAGGATAATCTCAATGAACTTAAAGAACTCAGCGCTGATTTCCCGGTCGTCCAGGCGCCCAACATGGCGGTAGGCGTTAATGTCCTTTTCAAGGTCGCGGCCAAGGTAGCATCTATTTTAGGAAACGACTATGATATCGAAATTGTCGAGGCCCATCACCGCATGAAAAAAGACGCGCCCAGCGGCACTGCCCTGAAACTCGGGGAACTGATGGCCGAGCCATTAGGCCGGGATCTGGAAAAAGTGGGTGTCTTTGAACGACACGGCATGATCGGGGAAAGGACTGATCAGGAAATCGGAATCCAGACCATCCGGGCCGGCGACATTGTAGGAGAACATACGGTCTATTTTGCCGGAGGCGGAGAACGGCTTGAGATCACACACAGGGCCCACAGCCGTGACAATTTTGCCAGGGGCGCAGCCAGAGCGGCGGCCTGGGTGGCGGGACAGCCGAACGGCCTTTACACAATGTTTGACGTACTTGACTTAAAAGACCTGTAATTAGGAACATTAACCAACAAGGTTGTAAATTATGATCAAGTTTGACAAGGCGGACAGGCTGAAAGTACTGCCGCCCTATCTGTTTGCGGAACTGGACAGGAAAAAGAAAGAGGCCCGGGCACGCGGC
>JAYEJK010000285.1:0-11029 GCA_034660535.1 Thermodesulfobacteriota bacterium
CAAGTCGGCCAACAACCGCAGCAGGCCGGAACTACAGGCCAGGTCGGTCAACAGCCGCAGCAGGCCGGAACTACGGGCCAGGTCGGTCAACAACCGCAGCAGGCCGGAACCATAGGCCAGGCTGGTCAACAGCCGCAACAGGCCGCAGGCTATCCTGATCCGGTAGCCTATGCGGCATGGCAACAGGCCGTCTGGCAGCAGGCCGTATGGCAGCAAGCCGTATGGCAACAGCAAATGGCGGCCCAGCAGGCCGGGCAGGGATATCCTTATCCTCATTCAGCTCCGCCCTATGCTGCGGCATCTCCTGCCGGCGGAAATGATCATGAAACCGGCAGTCATCACTTGAAGCATGACGCCCACAAGTATGGCCAATTTATCCAGATGGCCGAAAAATTCGTCAATGGCGAGACTAATATTGATGATTTAATTAACGGGCTTTCCGGCCTGGATTACCAAAACAGTCAGTTTTGGCGCGGTATCCTGATAGGAGCCGGAGCCAGCCTGCTTTTTTCCAGCGACATGTTCTCAAACGGTCTTGCCAAACTGTTTCAACGTTCGAAAACAGACAAATCACACAATAATTCCCAACAGCAAGAAAAGGAGTAACCAATGAGTCATACACCACAAAAACAATACTATCCGGCTCCGGCAACATATTACTATCCGGCCAGGGTTAACCCGGCGTATGTCCAACCTTCCGCGGCGCTGACAACAGGCATGTTCGGCATGGTGGTCGGAGGCACCGCGGCCATGGGCGTTAATCTGCACCGCATGCAGGATAACAAAATGACCTTGGGTCAGGCCATGACCGACAGCTTTGCCAAGGGAGCGGCTGTCGGTGTTGCCACAGCGGCCGGCGTTACCGCGGCCCGAGCAGTAGGCAGCAGCGGGTTGACATCTCTCGTAGTTCTGCTGGCAACAGCCACGGGGGTCGGCTATATGATTAATACTGTCAGCAAGCCGGCCGAAAAATCATCCAGCTCAATAAAGTCGGAATAACAAAAAAAAGGAGAATAACAAATGGAATATGCAACTAGTCATCCGATCAACCCCGCCATGTCCGGTTGCCCGGGCCCGGCCCCTTCACAAATGCCGGGCACTGAAAGGACATACCAGCCGGGTGCGCCTTTTTTCCCCGGTCCTACACCTTCGCCCTTTCCGCCGTCGCCGATGATGCCGGGCCCTGATATGCAGGGCGGCGTTGCCGGACCCGGAGAAGCCGAGGGCAACAGCGGCCACTCCTGCGGGAAAAGCTCTTCCCACAGTCATCCGCAGGAACATCCGGCTTCTTATCCCAACCCAACAACCCAGCCCTATCTTCATGAAATGTACCAGGTGGGACCTGTTGCCCACTATCCCGCTTCGGGAACTCCGGCAAATCCGCTTAATCCCACTGTGCCCGCTTCACCCACCTTCCTGGGATTCAATTTTCGGGACCAGCAGTTATGGAAAGGGCTCCTGATCGGCGCGGGCGTCACTCTGCTGGTAACCAATGACAAGGTCCAGAAAACGGCAATGAAGGGAATCTCCAAGATCTTTAATGCGGCCCAGTCCGGTGTTGAGGAACTGAAAGAGAAATTCGAGGATATCCAGGCGGAGATGAAAGAGTCCTCGGCAGACGAGTAACACAAAAACTCACGTAATCGTTCACAGGCCCTCCATCTGAACGCGCCCAACGGAAGTGCCCTTGGGGTGCGATCAGCCCGGCTCACATATTACTTATATAGTGAGCCGAACTGCTAGCGCCCATATGGAGCGCCTGAGAACGATTACCTGTAACTTTGCGCCCTTTTAAGGGAACTGACGGTTTTCATGACCAAAAAAGAATTGCAGACAACGGCTAAAGCCGGCATGACTCTATCCTTGGGTGCCCTGGCACTTACAGGTATGGGAAAAGGGCGGAAAAACAAGGTATTGCATCTTTGGTCCGGGATCGCGCTGATCGGTTTTTCCGTCTGGCATCACAACCTTTACAAACCCGGGGCCCCGCTTCCCGGCCCGCGTAAAAAAAGATGAAGCCGCGTCGAAATGTCCGCATAGTGCATGAACTTTCCGGTCGACTGCGGATCCGTTGCACTGCTTTCCATCAAAAGAGTTTTGATTGGATTTACATGGAAGCGGCGCTCGAAAACATCGACGGAGTGGAAAGTGTCAAAATCAATATCCGGGCTGGTTGCGTTGTCCTTCTCTATAATGGATCAGCCTCGGCAAAAAGCGCTATCGTGACCTGCCTGGAGAATATTCCGTCCGAATCCTTTCAGCCTAATCCAATCAGACAGAAAAATGTCAATCCGATCACCCTGGCAGGTGTCGGTATGCTGACTATTGCCACGCGGTTCCTGCCAAGGCCGTTAAAGGGAACGGTCAGCCTCCTGCTGGCCCTTCCCATCCTGTTAAATGGAATCCGGACACTTTTGAGCGCCGGAATCAAGGTGGAAACGCTGGATGGCGCCGTGGTGGGTTTCTCATTGCTCAGGCGCGATTTTTTCACCTCAAATGCCGTGGTCTTCCTGCTCACCCTGGGCCAATACCTGGAGCAACTCTCCGAGGAAAAGGCTACGAATTTACTGAAAAGCCTGCTTCGTCCACAGGTCGATGAGGTCTGGATTGAAAAGGATGGGCTGGAGGTAAGCATACCGGTCGGGGAAATGATGATAGGGGACATCGTGATCTGCGGCTTAGGAGAGATAATCCCGGTTGACGGCTCAGTGACATGGGGCGAGGCTCTCTTAAACCAGAGTTCTATTACCGGAGAATCGATTCCAATCCATGTTAAGATCGGCAGCGAGGTCTTTTCAGGCTCGGTGGTGGAAGAGGGAAAAATCAAAATCAAAGCTAAACAGGTGGGCGGGGATACAGGCATGGCCCGCATCAGCCGTTTCCTGGAAAATTCCCTGAGTGCAAGCTCTCCTGTCCAGAAAAAAAGCGACGAGCTGGCTGACCGGCTGGCACCGGTTACATTTGGATTGGGTCTGGGCATTTACGCCCTGACCCGGGATGTAAGCCGGGCAGCCTCGGTTCTGACGGTGGACTATTCCTGCGCCATCAAGCTGGCTAACCCTGTGGCGGTGAAAGCGTCCATGTACACGGCGGCCCATAACGGAGTCCTGCTGAGAGGGTCTGCTGCCCTGGACAGCCTGGCTCGGGTTGACACTATTTTTTTTGACAAAACCGGAACCTTGACCGGCGGAACCTTGCAGGTGGTCGATGTCATCCCCTTCAACTCCTGTTCCACGGAGGATCTTCTTGCACTGGCCGCCGGAGCTGAAGAGCATTATACCCATCCTGTGGCCAAAGCAGTGGTCCGGGCGGCCGGAGAACGGGGCCTGACCCTGCCCCCCATGAGCCAGGTTGACTTCATTGTGGCCCACGGCGTCTCGGCATACGTTGACGAAAAGCATGTCCTGGTGGGAAGCAGGCACTTTGTTGAATATGATGAGCATATTAACTGCAGCGCGGCAGACCGGATCTGTAACGATCTTTACCAGGAAGGGAAAAGCCTGCTTTTTGTGGCCTGCGCCGGCACGTTGGAGGGAATTATTACCCTGCGGGATGAGTTGCGGCCTGAATCGGCCGGGGTACTTAGAGAGCTGAAAAAATCAGGGATAACAAATATTATAATCCTGACCGGTGATCACAGGAAGACAGCCAGGGCCCTGGCCGCTGAACTCGACGCGGTTGATGAAGTGTATTGGGAATTAAAGCCCGAGGACAAGGCCGCCATAATTAAAAAAATGCAGGACAGGGGCAACAGGGTCGCCTTTGCCGGTGACGGGGTGAACGATGCCCCGGCCCTGGCCACCGCTGACGTGGGCATCTGTATGCCGGGGGGCGCTGACCTTGCCAGAGAATCAGCACAGGTTGTATTGCTCCATGAAGATCTCACTGCACTGGTGACGGGACGCAATATCGCCCTGAAGTCTCAAAAAACGATCAAGACCGGTTTTGCTGCCACGCTGGGCTTTAACACCTTGTTTCTGATCCTTGCCCTTTTGGGTCGGATTCAACCGGTAACCGCTGCTTTGCTCCACAATCTCAATACCGTCGGTATCCTGGGCTACAGCACTCTGACCGGCTTACAACGTCCGGATACAGCGCTGCCGCGCTCTACTAATAACAAAACCACGGCCGAACAGCACAGGGTAAAATCACATGTTGATTCCATTGAACCAGGCCCCATTTGACCAGCCTCTGATATTAGAAAGGATTGACAATCAGGATCTCGCGGATCGATTGCAGAGGATGGGCCTTTTTGAGCAGGACCAGATCATCCGCCTGGATGAAAAGCTTCTAGTGCACTCAGTCAGGATCAGGGGCCCGAAAGGCGATGCCATCCTGGGCGGCGGCATGGGCGTTAAAACCATTGTTCACCTGGAGAATGACCGAAAGATGACCCTGATCGATATGGAACCGGGAGAAACCGGACACATCGAAGGAATCACCGGGGGCTCGGCCCTGGCCCATACTTTGGAAGTGCTTGGTTTTCATGAAAACGATCCCATTACCCTGGTCCGCAAACTCCCGCCCATGGAATATATTACAGTGATTGAACATGGCCCGCGCATCCGGCTTTCAGAAGGTGATGCCGCCAAGATATGGGGCACTGTAAATGATGAACCGCTCCAGTATTCTCTGGCTCCCATTAACAGGAAATTTCTGGTCACGGAAATTCTCGGCGGCAAGAGAGCGCATAAAAAGATAAAAAACCTGGAGATTACGTCGTCCTCTGTTCTGATTCTCGAGGGCGTTGAACAAACCAGATCCTTCCATCTTTCCGTCAGCGCCCATCTGGTGATCACGAGCCGTGACGGACTGCATCTCTACCTGCCTCCATGGGAAGGAAACAATATATGGGTATCAGTTTAAGGGATGTGGAAATAAATAACTTACCCATATAGCGCTCAGATTTAGGTCAGGTTCGATTAAGTAATCACTTTTAAAACCGCAGGCATAGCCGGGCTACGTTGAGGATTTTAAAAATGGTTACTTGATCGAAGATGGCCTGAAGATGGGATGGGAGATGGGTAAGTTATTTATTTCCACATCCCTAATTACATTACAGTGATCCAAGTGCCAATCACGCAGTATGCCATAAAACATCGGCGACCGTACCGAACCAGAATCCGCTTCCGCTATCTCAAGTGGCGGGAAAAACTTTGCGCTGCTGCCAGGAAAAAATTGCTTGAACTTCCGGGTGTAACAAATGTCCAGGTTCGTGTCCGTTCCGGCTCTGTTATCCTAGATCACCCGGATGGTCAGGTAGCCCTCGCCTCAATACTTGATCTTGTTTTCGGGGCAGCGGCGGAAGTCAACCTTGCCTCCAGCCACCGGGGTGTCAGATCGAAAAAAAAATTTCTATGCCGCATCTGCTCCGGCAATGACGATATTCGAAACAAGGCTCGAAAAAATCATATTTCCGGCCCGGTCCTGTTTTTCTCGGGCCTGTATATCCTCTATCTTTTCGGTAAACGACTGTTTACCACCGCAGCCGTTTCCACAAGCCTTGCCGTCCGTCTATTCAGCCTGCCCGCTCTTGTCGCCTACGGGCTCTCCCTGCCCATTCAGCGCCATGCCATCCTTAATTTAAAACGCACCGGCAAACCGGACATGGGGTTCATCTCCACCGGGCTGCTCTATGTTTCCATCCTGACCGGCAACGTCCTGGCCGCGCTTTCGGTTTTCTGGCTGTTTAACCTCTCAAGCTGGCTTGAGGACCGCATCAAGACCCGAACCAGGCAGGCTGTACGGGAAATGTTGACCGGCAAGGTCCATACGGCATGGCTTGTCAAAGATGCTGCGGAGATCGAAGTGGAGGTCTGCAGCCTGCAGCCCGGAGACATCATCAGCCTGCGCCTTGGCAATACCATTCCGGTGGACGGCACTGTTGTCACAGGCAAGGCCCTTGTCAATGAAGCAACCATGACCGGCGAAGGAGTACCGGTAGTCAGGGAGGTCGGTCACACGGTGCTTGCCGGAACCGTCATCGAAGAGGGAGAGATTCTGGTTCGGGTTGACAAGGCCGGTGAAGCAACCAGGCTGGCGGCAATTATCCGGCTCATTGAGTCGGCGGAATCCGAGCCGGGAGAGCTGCAGAGCCTAAGCCGACAATTATCCCAGGCCATGGTACCGGTTTCCCTGACTCTGGCTGGAGTAGCCTTTCTCCTCACCGGCAACCTGCTCCAGGCCATGGCCGTTCTGATCATCACCTGCCCCTGTGCCTTGCGGTTATCAACTTCCGTGGCGATCAGTTCCGCCATGAGCAACGCGGCATCACAAGGGATTCTTATCAAGGGCGGCCGCTACATTGAGACAGCAGGTTGTGTCAATGTTCTGGTGCTTGATAAGACCGGCACGCTGACCGACATGGCATCCGAGGTTGTGGACGTGATATCGATCGACAACCAGTTTAAACCGGACACTATTTTGCAGCTTGCGGCCAGCGCCCAGAAAACATGGTCTCACCCGTTGAGCCGCGCAATAACTGACAGGGCGGAAAAAAAAGGGCTGCAATTACTTTCATGCGACCATTCAGAATTTGTTGTCGGCCAGGGGATACAGGCAAGAGTAAACAGCATATCCATTCTGGTCGGCAGTCACCGTTTCATGGAAGATAACAACATTTCCTTTTCCCGTAAGGGCCTCCAGGATGACAGGGAAAGCGTATCAGGAACAAGCAGGCTGTATGTTGCCCGGGGCGGTCACCTTATCGGCCTGATTGATGCGAAACACAAAATACGCGGTGATGCCGGGGCTGCGCTCGGAGAGTTACGGTCCATGGGCGTAAAGCACATTGTATTGCTCACCGGCGACCATGAATCCGGAACCCATAGTCTTAAGGAAATGTTTGATTTTGACGAGGTCTGCTGGGAGCAAAGCCCGGGGGACAAGGCAGCCTGGATCAAGGAGTGGAAAAACAATCATCCGGATAACGTGGTGGCCATGGTGGGCGACGGCATCAATGATACCCCTGCATTTTCCGTTGCCGACCTTAGTCTTGCCATTGGCGAAGGCGGGGCTGATGTGACGGTGGAATACAGTGACATTGTTCTTCAGTGCGGCGGTATCGACCAGGTTGCCGCCACCCTGGCTCTCGGCCGAAAGACCCTTGCTGTTATCAAGGAAAGCTACGCCCTGGCCATCGGCCTGAACGCGGCCACCCTGGCCATGACAACCCTTGGCCTGCTCTCTCCGGTTTCCGGCGCTCTGCTCCACAACCTGATCACTGTTGCAGCCGTGAGCAATGCTGCCACATTACGTAACTAGTGCCTGAACGAAAACCCCTGGTTGCGAGCTGTCATTGCGAGGAGCGAGGAACGAACGACGAAGCAATCCCTTATTGCCAAGAGATTGTTTCATCGCTACGATCCTCGCAATGACCGGAAAAGTGTAATTTGAAGGGTTTTCGTTCAGGCACTAACTAGTGTCCATCCAGAAATGAGCAATTTTGTTCAAGGTCAAGGCATGCGAAAAAAATAACCGGAGGCATATAGTTGATATTCCGAGGATTATTTTTTTCGCATAACGCAGAGATTGGGCAAAAGGGCCATTTCTGGATGGACACTAACTATCAAAAAAAAGGGATGAGTAGATCATGAATCAGATCTTAAATCGCGGACTGTTGGGCTTTGTTGCGGCTGCCATTATGATTGCTTTCTTGTCCGGCTCTGTGTACGCTCATACACTCTGGATACAGTCATCCCGTTACCAAGTTAAAAAAAGTCTTGCCAAGCCCATGTTTTTTGGCTGGGGTCATTATCTTCCTCTGGATGATGCCATCTCCGGGGACAAGCTACGCTACATCAATATCTTCGATCCCACTGGCAGTAGCAGGGAGATAGAAATAAGAGAAGATAAAAGCCTGCAATCCCATCTCGTGACGTACGATCAAGTTGGAACCTATTGTCTTGCGGCCGAAACGAATCCCGGCTATTACACAGTGTATAAAGATAAGAATGGAAAAACGCACCACGCCACAAAACCGAAATGCGAATTACCTGGGGCCAAAGACATCAGCCTCAGTGTTCTAACCCTCCAATCAACAAAGGCTTATGTGGTGTGTGAAGAGCCTTCCGACAACGTTCCGGGCCTTGTTGGTTTCCAATTGGAACTGACACCTCTTCATGACCCAAACAGATTGAAACCAGGCGATGAGTTGCCGTTAGAAGTCTTCTTCAAAGGCAAAAGGTTTGAAGGCAAGGGCAAGTGGGTCGCCACATACAACGGTTATTCCACAGCCGGTGAGGACTACTATTACAAGGAAACAGAGGTTGAGGGAGGCAGGTTCAAAGTGCCCATCATATGCCAGGGTGTGTGGTTTGTTCGTTTTTCTTTTAAAAAAGAGGCTGCCGGCGAGGAGGCCGTGAAGTGCAATCATCTGAATTATAAGACGACTCTGGTCTTTCAAGTTTCCGAACCTGCGAAGGAGGCACATCATGAACAGACGAAAAGCTTCAAGGTGAAAGGTATTGACTTTCGCATGGTCTATATGCCTTCAGGTACGTTTGTGATGGGAAGCCCTCCGGACGAGAAAGGCCATAAACCTGAGGAGATCCAACACCGAGTGACCTTCACCAGGGGTTTTTGGATCGGCCGGACCGAGGTGACCCAGGAACTCTATCAAACGGTTATGACAAAGAACCCCTCATATTACAAAGGTCCGGATTTGCCGGTTGAAAACGTTTCCTGGAACGATGCGGTTGCATTCATACAGCGATTAAATGATCTGGTCCCGAATGGCAAGTTCAATCTGCCTACCGAGGCCCAGTGGGAATATGCATGCCGGGCCGGAAGCAAGGGAGCTTACTGTTTTGGTAGTAACAGGGCAAATCTGGGCCGGTATGCATGGTTAGGAGACAATACACATTCCAGGATCAGGCTTAAACCGGTTGCCACGAAAAAACCCAATGCCTGGGCAATCTATGATATGCACGGAAATCTCTGGGAGTGGTGTCGCGATTGGTATGGAGAGTACCCACGGGGTTCCGTCAAGGATCCGACAGGTGTGTCGTCAGGCACGGAAAAGGTGTGCCGCGGGGGTAGTTGGCTGAGCGGTGCAGGAGGTGTTAGATGTTCGGATCGTGATCATGTGCCACCGGATTACGCCAACACCTCTGTGGGTTTTCGGGTGACCTGGACCCCTTGAGAAATTTGAAGTGGCTAAAGAATCCCTTATAAAATGCAGAAGCTGTCCCAACGAATTTTCAGAATCAGCCGCTGGGTGCACAAGTGGCTGGGATTGGTCGGACTGACCTGCTTTGCCTGGATGGCCCTATCCGGCATTCTGGTAAACCATCCTGATTGGATCACACATTTTTCTGTTCCCTGCTCCTGGGTGGGGCAAAAAAATCCTTACAAAAATTGGAACCGGTCTACCCTGAGAAATATGCTCTTTTCCGCAGAAATACCTCTGCATGGATTTGCATACGGTTGTGCCGGCATCTGGCAAACTAGTGACGGGGGAAGAACATTCTCCCCATATATGGAGGGATTGCCCCCTTCGGTAGTATTCCGAAACGTTCATTGCCTTGAATGGAATCAATCAGCGGGCAGGCTCTTTGCCGGTACCGGTGCAGGGATATTTACACGAGACTTAAACGGTACCGGTTGGGAGGAATGTGACCTTAACGGAAGCAGAGAACCTATCAAGAATGTCCTTAACTTCGAGAATAGTCTAATAGCCATCTCTGATTCACGGTTTTACCTGGCGAAAAACGCCCCTCCTTTTCGTTTTAAAGAGATCAAGGTAATTCCCCCCGACATCCAAAGGCATAATGAGACTGACCCGGCAACACTGATTTTGGCGCTGCATAGTGGCTCAATCGTGGGCCTGCCTGGCAGATTATTCGTGGATTTGGCAGGGCTTATCCTTTTATTCTTATCCGTTTCAGCGATTTATTTATGGTATTTTCCAGGTCACGTAAGGCAAAGCGTTAAGAGAGAAAAAAGGGTGTCTGGAAAAAAGGGCAAAGCGGCCCTCTATGCCTTTTTTCATAAATACCACAAAAAGCTGGGGATATGGGTGGCGGCCCCACTTTTAATCATCTCTACAACAGGCTTTCTCTTCTTTCTCCCTTTTCCTGCCTGGCAACTTGCCCTTGCCTCTTCGCTCAATTTTAATCCCAAGGACATTTTGGATACAAATCCGTGGAAGGGAAAGATAGAAAAGGCACTGTACAACCCGAATACCAAGAAGATAATGATCCTAACCAGAGATGGTCTTGTGGAATGGGACGGGAATCCTGAAAATTCCTGCACAAAAGCCTCTCTAAAGCTTCCCGAAAGAGTCAAGGAGGCTTCGGTCTTCCAATACATCCATGAAGATAAAAATTACCTGATCGGGTCATTTTCCGGGCTCTACAAGATCAATCCCGCTACAGGACGGCTTATTCATTGTTTAGATGCAGCCGGACGCAGAATTACCAAAGTATGCGGGTACCTGAGAAGGCCCAACGAGGATGAATACTATTGTCATCACGAAAAAGGAATAAAACCCTTTGGCAATTACGACCGAAGCCCTGAACCCATAGCCATGCCAAAATCCATAATGAAAAATCCGAGGGTCAGCCTCTGGTATTTCTGTTTTGAATTACATAGCGGGCATGTTTTCAAGCCGCTGTTAGGCAAAAATGACTGGTTGCTTGCCTTCGTAGGCGGCCTGTTTCTGGCGTTGGTTGGTATAACCGGAATCTATGACTGGTTTTACCGAAAATTGTAAAGAATCGTTCTTAAACCTTTCGCGGAGTTAGGACGATTCAGGGGACATTCCTTAATCCCCAGGAAATCCTTAACATCCTCCACAGTTAAAAGTTCCGGCGGCTTGCTTTTGGTAACACACTGAAACAGAGGAATCCCCTTCTTAACGAGAAATCCGTTATACACCGAGGCAAGCTTGGGGAGTACATTAGTAACCGTTCAGACCCCTCCTTCAAATCTGTTCATGATCCAGAAACATTGGTAATGTAGTGAATTACGCAGCCTGGGGAAGAGGCTGTAAATTTTCTACAATTATCTCTTGAGAACTTTTTAGTAT